>CBFIFQ010000107.1:0-4851 GCA_965661905.1 Opitutales bacterium | reverse complement strand
ACACCGACGGTCTGTCTATGTTTTCGGCTGCGCGCCGTTGGTACCCTCCCAATGACCGCTCTGCCAACCTTGGCTTCCGGGTCGCTTTCAAATTAAAACAGCAGTAAAAAGCGAGAGAATAGAAAGTTACCGCCCCACTAAGGACTAACCTTAACCTAGTGAAAACAAATAAGCCGAGTGCGATGGGTCAAGTTTCAGAAGTTTATACTGCAGGAAATCACTAATTGTGATTAACCCCTTCCAGTTTTTCCCGGATGGATTTGCGTACTTTTTCTCCGGTGAAATCAAGCAGGGTTACGATGACCAGCATGCAGAGTAAAACCAGGGAGAATTTATTCCAGCTTTCCGCGGACTCAGCATAGAGCTTGAGGTGGAGGCCGATACCACCGGCTCCGACATAGCCAATGATACTGGCCGATCTCACATTGTATTCAAGCATCCATAGGCAATGGCTCCAGATGACCGGCCTGAGGTTGGGCCAGAGCCCATACTGAAAAGCCTGCCAGCGACTGGAGCCAAGGGAGCACAGGGCTTTTTGGGCTTTTAGGTCGGCGGATTCAAAGGCTTCACTGAAGAACTTGGCGAGGTAGCCGGTGCTGTAAAGAGAAAGGGCGATGACACCGGCAAGCGAATTGGAACCCACCAGTACAACCGCTAGTATAGCCCAGAGCAGGCTGGGGATGGTGCGGATGATGTTTAGGACCATCCGGGTCATGAACACCAACCATCTTGGGCTGATGGTCCGGGCCGCGCCCAGGGAGAGGAAGAGAGAAAAAAGCGAAGCCAAAAAGGTGGAAATGCCGGCTATTTGTATGGTTTCCCAGAGCCCCTCCATGGTTTGTCCGAGAATGGACCAGTCGGGGGGGAAGAACTGATCGGTGAAGCGGAGAAAGTTCCCCCAGTAATCCAAGTCACGACCCGAGCCCTCCAGGGCGGGAAGGGAACTGGCGGCGAGCAATAAAAACAGGATGAAGGTAACCCCCGGAAGGTCGAGACGGTTGTACCAGGGCATTTTGTTCATTTCCTGGTTCATGCCTTGGTGCAGGGATTACTTTTTACTTCCCATTTATGATGGTTTACTTGGTCGACCTGAATGATCGTGTCCGCAAATTGATCCACCTGGTCGAGATCATGGAGCGAGCAGATGACACAGGCTTGTTGATCTTTTGCATATTCTTTGAGGATGTTGAGGGTTTCTTCGGCCCACTTTCCGTCCAAACTGGCCACCGGTTCATCTGCCAGCAAAATCGATGGCTGTGCCAGGAGGGTGCGGGCAATCGCCAGCCTCTGCCGTTCTCCCCGGGATAAAGTGGAGGTCCATTGATTAAGTTTCTGACCAAGCCCCAGTTTTTGGAGGAGGGCAACCGCCCTTTTTTTTTCTTCTTCTGGAAAGCCAAAAAAAGTTTTCAGGGAAGAGTGGCGGTAAAGACATCCGCTGAGAGCATTTTTGATTGCCGTTGATCCTTCGGCCAGTTGCAAGTCCTGATGGATCATACCGACAGGCAGCGGACAATCGGCATGAGTAATGACCTGACCATTCGCCAGGGGAGTATCTCCGGAAAGTGCCCGCAAAAGGGTGGTCTTGCCTGAACCTGAACTTCCAACCAGGGCAATAAATTCTCCCTTGTTTGTGGAGAAGGAAAGATCCCGGACCAGCCAGCGCTCACCGATGCGGAGGCTGAGGTTTTGAACCTCGATCAGGCAGCTTTCCTCCACTTTCAAAACCTCAGGGATTATGGTTTTAAGGTCTTTTGTAAGCGAATGGCTTCCCTGGTGACCTGAAGGTGTTGATCTTCATCCACCTCAATCAGTTCACCGTTAAATATCCTGTCCCGAAGCCCTGGGTTTTCCTGGTTCATATCAAGGAGGGCCTGCTTTAAAATTCTGCGGTCATTGGGGGACATGGTTGAACGGATGCAAACAGTATGGGCTGGCACCGGGCCCTGCTCCTGTAAAATGCGAAGCTTCGATTTTTGGGCATCATCCAGGTACTTGTTATTCCCCTTGAATACATAGTCACTGACCGCCGCCGCTTCGACTTCTCCCGAAAGTAATTTTTCGACCGCCGATACATAACCTGTGCCGTAAAGAGTGAGGGAGAAATAATCGGTGAGGGATTTCTCCGGACCGACTAAGCCTTTTTTCATCATGTCCCATGTGGGGATTAAATAACCGGATGTACTGGAGCGACTGGCAAAGGAAACAGGTTTTCCCTTTAAGTCCAGAATGGACTGGTATGGTTTCTCCGCCTTGGTCAGCCATACACTTTGATAGTGAGGTTTTCCGTTCTTTAAATGAACCAGTAAGACATTGGCAGTTTGCTGACCTGCATTTCGGGCCGCATCGGTGGAGCTGAGGTACCCCAGATCGAGGGTTCCATTACGAAAGGATTCGACCACAATGCTTGAGTCAGTAGGGATTAATACTTCAACGGGCCGGTTTAATTTTTGAGACAAATAGGCCTGCAAATCCTGTTTTTCAATCAACATGCTTGCCGGTTGCTTGTTCGCTTTGAGGGCAATGACGAGTTTTTTCAAACTCAGTTCCGTGCTGTTTTCCTCCTCAATGATTTTCTGTTCCGGAGCACCGCAGGAAATAAAAAACAGGGCACTGATTATACAGAAAGTATGAAGGGATATCGAAAGTCGTAAAGGCATGTAATTTTTCATAAAAAAAGCTTATTGATACTCAGTCTCAATAAGCATTACTTGGGGCTGGGTCAATGTACGAATGAAAACATTTAGTTTTCTAAAGCCTGGGTAATGGTGTCGAAGGTGAAGACCGAGGGGGACCCCTGGCCAAGCATCCACTTTTGAGCGTTATTTTTTACTTCGGTTCTTTTTGTGGGGTTTTGCACAAGCTGGCGGATTTCATTGATTATATCAGCTTTGGTTTTACATCCGAGGGCTGCACCATGCAAAAACATGTCTGAGCAGGTCTCATGAAAGTTTTGAAAATGAGGACCCACTATCAGAGGAATCTGCAGGGCAATCGGTTCTATGGGGTTTTGTCCTCCCCGGTTGGGGGGCAGAGTTTTTCCCATAAAACCAAGGTCGGCTACTTTGATTAACTGGGAGAGTTCTCCCGTGGTGTCTCCCAGGTAGACGATGTTTCCCATGGGTGCGGAATGACCGTGGCTTCGGACATGATTGGGAAGCTCACAGGTTTGAAGGGTTTTTATGACTTCATTGCGTCTCTCCGCGTGCCTTGGGACAAGGAGCAAGCGAACATCCAAGTTCTCCAACCGTAGGCCTTGGGTGATTTCGATCAGTAATCTTTCTTCGCCTGGCCAGGTGGAGATGCCGGCAATTACAATAGATTCCTGTTCAAATCCAAATTCTTTAATCAAGGATGCACGGTTTGTTATACCAGCCCCGGAAAGATCTACGGCATCGATTTTTAAGTTTCCCGATATCAAAGTCCTTTTTTCATCCAAGCCCAGGGTTTTCCACCTTTTTGCCTGTCTTTCGGAAGCGGTAATGACTTGTAAGTTATTCGGTAAGAGAAGGGAGTGTAACCATTTTAATTTGGCCAGCCTGGCAAAAGAGCGGTCCGATAATCTGGCATTGATGATGATGATGGGAATACCTCTTTTTTGGGCTTGATGGAAATGCTCGGGCCATAGTTCGCTATCAACCATCACCACCAGGTCCGGCTGAATTTTATCCCATGCTTTTTGGGAAAAGGGAAACCAGTCCAGAGGGAAAGGGCCGTGTGCTTTGAGCCTTTCACCATATTTTTGACCTGCAGTTTTAAGCCCTGTGCTCGTGGTGCCGGACAAGATGATTTCAAATTGTTCATCCTCAAAAAGTAATTGTAATAACTTGGAGATCGATGAAACTTCACCCACGCTTACCGCTTGGATCCAGATTCTTTTTTTCCCTTTTTCTTTTTTGTCCAAGCTTGGCCAATTTCCTAGGCGATATCCCATTTTTTTTTGGTACCCACCACGGCGAAGCATTCTCCTCAAGTAATAAGGAGATAGAAGAAGCGCCAATACGGGAAAAAGAATACGATATAAAATAATCACTGCGAATTCGTTAAAGTTCCGTTCTTTACCATTGCCAAATATGCCTTGGATACGAGATTATTCCTCCCTTTTTCTAAGATATGGACCCAAATGATAGAATCGCTCACCTTTTTTCTGCCTGCAAAGATGCAAACCGTGCTGCCTTTATTGGCTATGTCTGTGCTTGCGACCCGGACTTTGATACTTCCCTGGAAATATGCCGGGGCTTGATTAAAAATGGGGTCGACTTGCTTGAGCTTGGCGTTCCTTTTTCTGACCCTCTGGCCGATGGGCTCACCAATCAACTCGCGGCTCAAAGAGCTTTGGAGTCAGGTTGCACCGGAGAGGATGTGTTTAAACTGGTTGCCGCTATTCGTGAGTTTTCCGATGTGCCCATTGCTTTTTACACCTATTACAACCTGATTTATTCTCAGGGGGTGGATGCCTATGTGGCCAAAGCCAAGGAAGTTGGGGTGGATGGAATGCTCACCCTGGACCTGCCACCGGAAGAATCCACGGAATTGGTGGAATCCTGTCAAAAGCATGGCATGAAAAATATATTTATCGTGGCTCCGACCACGCCGAAATCGAGGATTCCAGTGATAACAGCTCAAGCATCGGGCTTTATCTATTATGTTTCCAGGGAAGGAGTGACGGGCGTGCGCGATGACTTGGCCGGAGATCTTGACCAGAGAGTTTCGGAAATCCGTAAGCATACGGAACTGCCGGTGGTGGTCGGATTTGGGATCTCCAGTCCCGACCAGGTTCGAGGAGTCGCTGCCTGCTCCGATGGAGTGGTGGTGGGCAGTGTGTTGGTCAATTGTATATCTGAGAATCTTGGA
>CBFIFQ010000106.1:0-4920 GCA_965661905.1 Opitutales bacterium | reverse complement strand
CGTTTACTTCGCTTTGCCCGCCCTTATTTATCTGAGATGCAAATATTGAGGGAGGAACTAGACGGCTTTGAGAAATTTGGTTCAGGCCGACTTCGGTTGGGAGCCAGTCAGCAAGCGTGCCGGTTTTTACTTCCACCTATTTTATCCAAGTTTAAGGTGGCTCACCCGCAATGCAGGTTTGAGGTCAAAGCAGAAGATACTCCTCAGTGCCTTGAGATGCTAAGTCTAGGGGAAATCGATTTGGCCATAACCCTGGAACCGATAAAAAGTTATGAGATTGATTTTATCCCTTGTTTTTCAGACGAATTGCGCCTCGTATTACTACCTGACCACCCATGGAGTCAGGAAGGCAAGATCGATTGGAGTCAGGCTGTCTCGGAGAATTTCATTCTCTATAATCGCTCAAGCTACACTTTCAAGGTGTTAAATGATTACCTGAATGATAAAGGAGTCAAATTAAATTCATTTATGGAAATTAGCAGCCCAGAGGCGACAAAGGAATTGATCAAAGTCGGGATGGGGGTGAGTGTGATGGCGTCTTGGGCAGTCGAGGAAGAATGCACTCGTGGAGAATTAAATAGTTTATCGCTTGGAACACCAAAACTTTCGAGGACCTGGGGGATTTCAGTAAGAAAAGGAAGGAAGCTAAATAAAGCTGAAAGAATTTTTATTAAAATTGGAGAAGAGTCCGGGTGTCACTGGATGGTGAGTAAAAAGCGTTAAGCACCACACCTCTTGCTTGTTTTCTTGCATGTCGAATCGAATGCATACAAAAAAGGGGATGAGTTTGAAAAATAAACTGTGTTTTTTGCCAAGCCTTTTTTGTGTATTGACTCTTACTTATGGGCAAAGCCGTTCCCTAGCTGGCGATTCTCGTAGCTTTGTACTTTGTCCTGTGAAAGACATAAAGTCTTCGGTTTCGCCGACATCAGACGCAGGGCGGTACGGGGTAAAGAATTTGATTGATGGCAAGCTGCCCAAAGACGGATGGCGCTCCTCATGGTCGGTTTGGATGAAGAAAAACCCCAGCTTTATCTTCGATTTAGGAGAGACCACAAGGATCGGCGTGATCCGCATCTATTTTCAGCCATGGGACCGGGCACAAGAGCTTTCCAAAGTTAAGGTGGAAGTCAGCCTGGATAATCAGAACTTTATGTTATTCAATGAATATACTGGGTTCCTCGCCGAGAAGGGAAAAGCCACCTGGGCGGAAATAGATCTCAAGGCGATTAAGGCAAGATATTTTCGAGTCACTCCGTCATACGACGGGTGGGGGCATCAATGGGGAGAAGTTGAGTTTTGGGAGATTTCCAGCGGCTAGTGTTTTGATTTGATACCCCCCCAAACCTTTTGTCTTTGAACTATGTCGGGTGAGTTGCCTCTTCCGCCCCATCAGTTGACACCAAAGGTGCATCTTCGTCGGGCCTATGGTTTTTTCGGTTTAGAAATGTTTGAAGATGTACAGATCGAACTTCGAGCTGTGCCAGACAAGATGCCTTGGTCCAAGCAAAAGAGATCCCTGCTTACCTTTTTACACCAGGAACTAGGTGAGTGGCATATGATGAAATCTTTCGCTAAAAGCCTGCGTTCCGAATTCCCTGATGAAGTTGACTGGTGGGTTTCTGAGGCGTATGCCACAAGGCGGGCAGATAGCATCGAGGATGCCCGAGGAATATTATTAGATGGACTGGCTCTGCATGGGGAAAGTGCGATTATTCGATATAACCTTGCGTGTTATGCATCTCTTTTAAACAGCCCGGGTGAGTGCTTGGATCTTTTAAAGGAGGCCGTTCGTCGTGATGAAAAATATAAGAAAATAGCATTAGGTGATGAAGATCTCAAAGCTGTTCATCAGGCTCTTATGCAAATGGGATGGGGGAAAGAAACTGATTGAGCCAGCAAAGGAAAACGGGGTATAGTTTAATCGAGCTTTTGGTGACGATTGCTATTATCGCTGTGCTTCTGGGCCTTTTGCTCGTGGGTTTTTCGTTTGTCCAAAAGAAACAAAAGATAAAGCAAACACACCTTGAGCTTTCTTTTTTGCAAGTTGGTATCACTTCATACCGCCAGGATTTTGGCGATTTCCCGCATTGCCCCAAAGAGATTTGTACGCCAGCTGAATGTTTATTTTTATCCATGATTGGTTTCCATAATGCAGTAGGTGGGCTAGAGGTGCCTCCAAAACGTGCGTCTTTGCCTGTCAGGCTTCTTGGTTTTGATCCGGCTATTTTTGACGAAGCAGAAATACCTTCTTTTTCTCACAACGACGGAAATGCTTTAAAAATTTGGTTGTCCGATATTTTGAATAATGATCCCGGTTTTTTGGATCCATGGGGCAATGAATATCAATATGACTACCCTCGGGATGATAATAATTTAGGATACCAGTTATTCTCTATGGGGCCAGATGGCCAAACGGGAGATAAGTTTTCAGGTGATGACATTCATCCCAGGTAGGGATACCCGCCTTTTTTCAGTAAAACTAAAACGCGTTGGCACCTTGTTCAGTTAACCTATTTCGTATTACCCGAAGGGGTTCATTTTCAGCACTATCAGGATAATTTTCGAGGAGAAAGTCGATGTCAGTCAGGGATTTATTCGTTTCACTTGAAATGTAAAATAGCATGGCTCTCTGGGCCCGGGAATAGCGGTCTTCAGGAGCAATGGCAAGAAGGGCTCCAAGGTAACGGATTTGAGATTTTGTATCATTTTCATTTTCAGCTGACTGGACAAGGTTTCGCAGAATCCGTTTAATTATATCTTTTTTCCCGGATGGTTTGAATTCAAGGTCATTGAGCTCCCGACCCGATAGCTTCGCCGCTTGCTCTCGGTTAATGATTTCACCGCCAAAAGAATCAATGATTATTTCGGCAGGCCTTCCTCTTTCAGTTTCAGGGTTTTCCTCATCATTAATTGGCTCTTGGTATAAGGCTAGAAAATGCCCCGGAATTCCAAGACCCGAAACAGGTAAGTTCAGCCTGTTGGCTAATTCGATAAAGAGAATGGATAGAGTGATGGGTAAGCCTTCCCGGTCGTCCATTACTTCATTTATGTAGCTGTTTGACCGGTGGTTGTAATCAAGGGTGCTCCCATGGAATCCCATTTCTTCAAAAAGCTGTTGGACTAGAATCTTGATTCTCTGGGGATTGCTTGCACCTTCAGGGAAGGCTTTTCCAATATCATGTGCCAAGAGATCAGCTTTACGAAGATAGTCGTCTAGGTTGAAGTGCTCATTGTCAAGGCGAGCGATAAGCAGGGCGGACTTGAGCAGGTCGATCGATTTTTCATCCTCATAATTGAGTGTTTTCACCAACTCCGCAATCACGAGCTTTTCTCTCACTTCCTTGCCCAGGGTTTCAAGCATTGCTGACTTTTGCCGTAACTCCGTGGAGTAGTCCTTGAGAATTTGAGGAGCCACGGCTCCAATCTCTAAACTTTGCTGTATACTTTTTTCCTTCAGTTGTGTAGCCAAGGGAAGCTCTTGCGTGAGTTGACGGATTTTTTTACGGGATTCCAGGCTGATTTCCTGTGATGAAAATCTTTTACCAAAACGGAAATTGCGAAAGGATGCGGCGGGAGCTCGAAATTTACAAAGACCAGCCATGCCATCAGTTTTCTCAAAGTTTAGTACATCTATAATCACTTTATTATTTACGGAACATAGAATCCGCCCGTTTTCCTCAAGCTTTACATGGAGATGATTCCAGTTTTCAGGCAGATAAGCCTGACTTTCAGCTGTCTTGAGAATATCCCAACTGTAAACACTTGGGCCTACAAAATGGGTAAGTCTGAGCGATCCATTGGTAGGGTAGAAACCATAATGTGAACCGGTTTCATTGGCACAAAAAACAAGGCCTGCAGCTCCACTTTCATCATCAAGCTTCACTTCCACCTCCAATTCGAAAGGGGCCGAGATCGGACCCTTTTGATTGATACAGAGCATACGCCCGCCAAATCCGTTACCAAACCCAGTAGCTCGTATTTCCCCCGCCCTTTGTTTCCAGGAGCCGTTCATCATCGCCTTCCATTGACGCTCATCCAAGGCACCGATCGTTAGCCATTTATTCATGGGGATGGGTTGAGTTTTTTCGCTGATAAGTTTTTTTAGGGCATTCACAGGAACCCCAAATCCCATCGCCCCTCCAGACTTTATAGAGAGGATTGAAATCACTTCTTCTTTTAAATTTATCACTGGGCTTCCACTGCTTCCGGGTTCGATGGGAACTGCGACCTGAATCATGGGCCGACCGTCCCCAAATTCTAATTCGCGAATGGCGGCGATTACACCCCTGCTGATACTAAAGTCGTATCCTAAGGGATTGCCCATAGATAGGATAGTTTCTCCGAGGGTCAGGCTTGAAGAGTCGCCCAGCGTTAGAGGAGTTAAATCATCGGCATCGATGGTAAAAAGAACCAGGTCCCGGGCTCGGTCTATGCCAATGATATTGGTAGGCCGGTAACTTTTGCCATTTGCGAATCGAACAATGAAATCGCGGTGTTCACCAATAACATGAAAATTAGTGGCGATTAAACCGTTTTGAGAGACCACAAATCCGGTACCTCTTCCACCTTCGCGACCGACCCGGTCGACGCTCTCAATTACAACAATCGATGGCGTAATGGAAGCAGCCATTTGTTGAAAATGGGAAGCGGCTTCCATTATACTGTGAGCCGCAGAAGTTAGTGTGCTATTACTTTCTTTGGCTAGTCCCAGTAGAGAGGGGGATAAGGAAGTAAAGCATAGCCAACATAAAGTAAGCATAGACTGTATGATTGCCTTCAAAGATACAAATTATTGAAACGGGTTACTTGGAGATGGCAAACGAAAGCTGTCTACTTCTTGTTCAATGCCTTTAAGTATTCTTCATAGAGTAGGTCCGATTCCTTTTTTTTCTCCTGTGCCTGTTTCTTTACCTCAGC
>CBFIFQ010000105.1:0-4941 GCA_965661905.1 Opitutales bacterium | reverse complement strand
CAAACCAGTTCCCTCGCTTAAGGCATGCATTCCCCAAGCCTCCCAGAGTTTTGCCTCCTGCTCTGGCATATTGAGCAGACGGGTTAGGGCACGGCACTGCAGAGGCAAAGCGAAATCATGAACGGCATCGATTTCGCCAGCATTCAAAAGGGATGAAACCATCGAACCGATCAGTTCCTCCATATTGGCAATATAGGCAGGGTCGAGCGGACGTTTAAAGATCGGCTCCAGCAGTGCACGATAATCGGTGTGATCGGGTGGATCCATCTCGATAGGAATCTGCCGTATGGTGCGCATGTTCTCTTCGGTATGTGGAACCACCTGAAAGGGATGGTCGCTACTGAAAGTCTCCCAATCCTTCACCGTTTTACGAAGATCTTTCAGACGGAGAATAAACGGTATCGATTCACCATCGAACTCAGTGATTTGAAGACCTGAATCCTGCCGATTCTCGCGAAAAGGATCTTGGCTAATAGGCATAAAAAATACTCCTCAACTTGTGTCCAAGACTTTGCAACCGGGTATAGGGAAAAGCAGGGTTAAGGCTTTACCGCCCAGGCAGGACCAGGCATTTGATCTTTGGAAATTTCAGGATGAGAAAGCAAAAAATTATTTTCATCGATAAGATTAAATACCACATGGGTTGCCCGTTCAGGAATGGAAGCGGTGACTTTTCCAACCTTAGCCTCAGGGTCCCGGGCAATCTTTGCCGCTGCCGGAAACCAGGCACTGTCCGGGTCATTTCCATTGAGGGAATAAATCAGATCTGCCCGTATGAGCTTGGCTCCTTTTTCACGGTATTGAAGATGCATTTCCCGACCCACCTGTTGCATGCTGGTCACTTGGCAGACCTTGTCCTTTCCTTCGATAGGTACCCGCACACAATGAGGGTTGTAATAAGTCATGCCTGCCCCCCATTCCTTAAGAGCTTCCAATAATTCTTCTTGGAGACGCTGGGCAAGTTCAGGCATCTTGGCACTCAAATCATTGGCCTCCTCCCAATCAATCCGTTTCCGTCTGGAGTCGTACAACTGATAAAGCTCAAGGCGGGGACGCTCCGGCATGTGATTGTAGATCAATTTATACCCATCCTGTAAAATCGTGGATTGCTGGCAGTACCCGTTGGGGAAATGCCAAAACATGGTATTTCTTTTCTTTCCGGTACGCGGATCTATGACCAAGGCCGGGTCCTGTGGGTCCTGTGTCAGCAAAGCACTTAGATCACTGCCATCGAGGATTTGATTCTTTTTATTGGGTGAGTTTGTTAAATTGAGCAAGGTTGGGTAAAGGTCGAGCCCATTGATAACAACTTCACTTTGGACCTTGGGGGAAATCCCAGGACCCGAAATCAGAAAAGGAACCCGCACTCCACCCTCCCTAGTATGTATTTTTCCCTTATCCAAAGGATAGTTGTCTGTATATATCTCGCCCGGGTGCCCTTCCATTCCTCCATTGTCTGAGGTAAAAATCAAATAGGTGTTTTCAATCAGCTTATGTCCCGGCCATCTCGGATCTTCGGTAGTTTCCAAAAAGGTTAGCATCTGGCCAATGTAGTAATCCAAAGTCTCAACCATCGCACAGTAATAGGGATTACGCTGCCCTTCCAAGGTCCAGCCTTCCGGATTGGTGGGATAGTCAACCCCGAGCTTTTTACAGTATTTCTCCAAAAGTGCCTTACTCCGGGACTGCAGGGGGGAATGCACCAACCAACTGGCATAGTATAAAAAAAAGGGGGAGCTTTTGCTTTTTTCCAAAAATCTAAGGGCTTCTCCTGTGACATGATCATAAGGGTATCCATTTTCATCCAGCCGGTAGGGATCCTTTGGGTTTTTGGTGGCAAAGTCGGCCAATCTGTTTTTCATGCCATTCTGCACACCCCGGGCCATCTTGTTTTTGGGGTAGTGACTACTAAAGTCAAAGCCTTGGTCAACGGGTTGGGGAAATGCATGGTGATTAATCGCCACATGCCACTTCCCCACATGTCCCGTGGTGTACCCATTATCCTTTAAGGCTTCGGTAATCGTATATTCCTTGGGGTCCATTCCACCACGGCACCACGGGGCGATAAAGGAATTCCCCCGACGGTGAAAGGGAGCTGGCGGTTTACCTGAAGCCACCGTTGTATTCATGGTCCGTGCCGGGTGTTTTCCACTTAAAATGGCCCCCCGGCTTGGACTACAAACCGGAGAAGGTGAATACCCATTGAGGAACATCACCCCTTTCCGGGATAGCTTATCCATGTTAGGAGTCTCATAGGGGGAAGGTTCATCCACATCATAACAGACCACATCCTGCCAACCAAGGTCATCAATAAGCATGAAGAGGACATTGGGCTTTTCGGGGCGGTCCGCACAAAGGACAGCTGGAAGCGTTAATGATAAAACTGAAAGGAAATGGGTGGTTTTCATAATGATTAATTTTTGGAAAATCAGTGCTTATTGAGTGGGGGTTTTGACAAAATCAATACGGGTAAATTTATTTAGGCCCGGTACGGAAACATGCAAAACATCCCCCTTCACTTTGTAAGGACCAAGTTCAAACTCTTGAGTATCCTGATCCTGCCCGGTGTTAAGACTGATATTTTTAGTCGTCACCTTTACCCAATAGGACTGTCCCTCGGTAAAGCCTTCCCCACGGAAGTCACGCTTTGAATTTTCATGATTAAAACGCTTCCCCGTTTGCACGGTCGCAGGAATTGCAACATTCACTGGTTTATCCCCGGTGCCACCGCTGGAATAAAGCAGGGTGGTAAACTTCTTTTGCGTACGATTCCAGGTGGATACCCGGTATCTCTCATTCCCGGTGTAGCCTGGGCCGGCCACGGCAATATCATTTCCTCTCTCCCCGGCCAAGGCATGCCTTATGACTTCGTCACGGCCACCGCCCGCCTGAGCAAACCACTTCCATACATAGTACATTAAATGATTGGGGTCAGGTGGGTTAATATAATCAGCAATCGTGAAAATCTCTCCCTGACCATCCGCTACCTTAAAATCATTATCTCGGCCACGAAGGGAAACTTTTCGCGTGATCACGCCGGGCCCCCCATCTGTGGCATCAACCACAAGATCAGGTCGCAACTTCCTGACCCTTCCGTTGTAATCCCTTCTTTTAGTCAAGCCCATCGACCAAGGGCTTTCATTATCGGTCCATAAAAAGTTCATTACATTCATTCCACGCTCCATACACTTCCCCATTAATGTAAGGGTTTTATGAAAGCCATCGACTTCATCTTTTTTGCCGTCTCCGTTTACATCCGCACTCAACTCCATGGTTCCCAATTTCCCGTCATCCCAGTTCACCCATGCTTCCGCGGAGACAATTGGTTTCAAGGGGTAGCCCTCCCGGTCAAGTTTGGAGCGAACCAGGTCATAATTGCCCCAGGTGGAAGTAATAAAGCTACCATCCATCATCCCATACCCATCATGATGGTCCGAGACATTGATATTTAATGAGTCCACCAATCCAAGCAGTTTTCCATTGGTAATCAGGCGCTCATAAAAATCATCCACCGCTTCTCCCCCAATCCCTTTTAGACCCTGCAGTATCGGACAACCCTGGCAGGGGGAGCATCCCGAAGTGGAGACTAAAACCGGAGAGCTTGGCTTGGCATCATACACTTCCCGAACAGCTTCCGCTCCCTTGATAAAAATTTCCTTATGAAGAAAATCCACATCTGCTCCGGGCATAATGCTTTTCAAATTGGTTTCATGCCCAAGCTGATAAGAATGTACCCGACCTTTAAAGTGGGTAGCTAAGCGGGTCATAAAGGCATTAAAATGATTAAATTTCGGGCGCTTACCCCCGTTGGGTGCAACCTCAGATGCCCATCCCGGGCATCCAAAGAAAACAAATTCCACTTTTAAGCCGGCTTGATTACTGGCGGTGACTACTTGGTCGAACATCCTTAAACCTGGGGAAGGATTTTTTTGATAGTTGGTATGAGCAGGGGTGGGCTCAACTTGCTGCCAGGCGACCCAAAACATAACATAACTGCTTTCCTCAGCCAGCATGGGCCGGGTCAGTTCATACTCGTTATTAAGCGGACGGGAAGAGGAAGGCTGCCAGCGCACTCCTACTTGCATATGATCAGTCGTCCATTGATAAGCTGATGCAAAACCTGGAGTCAGGCACCAGATAGTGAGGCTGGATAGGAAAAGTGTGAATGTAGGCATGAAGTCGGTTAGGTTTTGTTAAAAAGAAAAGAAATCAAACCAAGGAAAGACAAAATGAACAAGTATTATCAGGCTCTTTATAACAGATTCAAAAGAGAGATACTTGGCATTTCTCCTTGAAACTAAATCAAATTATTTTACTTTGTTGACAAAATAAATTTACACTCTTCTTTTTTGGTATAAGATTGAGAGACAGATGAGTTTAGTCACCCGTATAAAAAACGAAATAGGCTTGCGCCTGGAAAGAAGTGAGGATCTGCAAATCCCACTTACTGTTCAGGGGTTGAGTGAACATTATGGGGTAAGTTACACCCCTGTAAGGGAAGCAATTGGGGAATTGATCGGGGTCGGATTGATCCGCAAAAAAAGCAACGGCCGACTGGAAGCGATTCCTCCCAATAAACGCACAAAGAAATCAAACTTTCCGACCAAACAGCAATCGGAAAAGAAACCAGTAGAAAATATTACCAAAGAACTGGTGGAAATCAGTCTTGATGGGGAAGAGTGTTTTGTTCGGGAAGAAGCCACAGCCAGCAAGCATGGCCTGACCCGATCGACCCTGCGTCAAATCTTGCAACGCCTCGCTGGGGAGGGCCTCCTCGAACATGTGCCAAGACGAGGATGGCGGGTAAAACCATTCCGTCAGGAAGATATGGATGCATTTATTGAAGTCCGAGAAGTAATGGAATTAAAGGCCCTGGATTTGGCCAAGGCCAAGTTATCTTTACCGGAATCCCAAAGGAAACTTCGGCAGATAAAAAAAAAT
>CBFIFQ010000104.1:0-5035 GCA_965661905.1 Opitutales bacterium | reverse complement strand
CCAAGGGAAGTTCAACATTTTGCTCTCCTCATTGGGTATGGTGCTGATTTGATCAATCCATACCTAGCACTGGAAACTGTGCGTCATATGATTTCAACGGGAGACATCAGTGAAGATCCCAAAGTGGCTTGTAAGAATTTCTTAAAAGCTAACCTTAATGGTGTGATTAAAACCATGTCCAAAATGGGAATATCTACAGTTGCATCATATCGTGGAGCTCAAATTTTTGAGTCTATTGGATTAAATCAGTTAATTATTGATAAATATTTTACTAAAACCGCAACTCGTGTTGAAGGAATTGGAATGGATGCCATTGCATCTGAATCAAGGCACAGGCATAGTTTCGCTTTTGCTCCTAGGCCCGATGAACGATCACTTCCGCTCGACCCTGGAGGGGTGTATCAGTGGAGGGCGACTGGTGAAAAGCATCTATTTAATCCTACAACTATTCATAAACTTCAGAAAGCTACACGACTTGGCGATTTCGAAGTTTTTAGGGAATATTCAAACGTGGTTAATGATCAATCTCGTGATCTTTACACCCTAAGGGGACTAATGGATTTTAAATTTGATGAAAAGGAAGCTATTTCGATTGATGAAGTTGAACCTACAAGTGAGATTGTAAAAAGGTTTAAAACAGGTGCTATGTCTTACGGCTCTATTTCTAAGGAAGCCCATGAAAGCTTAGCTATTGCCATGAACCGTCTTGGCGGCAAATCTAACACAGGCGAAGGTGGTGAGGACTTAGATAGGTTCACTCCCGATGCAGATGGAAGTTCAAGAAGATCAGCAATCAAGCAGGTTGCGAGTGGTAGATTTGGTGTAACAAGTTACTACCTTGTTAACTCAGATGAAATTCAAATCAAAATTGTACAAGGCGCGAAACCAGGAGAGGGAGGGGAACTACCTGGTCACAAAGTACTGCCCCCAATTGCGAAAACCAGAGGAACAACCCCTGGAGTTGGCTTGATATCGCCCCCTCCTCATCACGACATTTACTCAATTGAAGATTTGGCCGAACTCATCCATGATCTTAAAAACTCAAATGTACACGCCCGTGTAAATGTCAAATTAGTGTCTGAAGTTGGGGTAGGTACTGTTGCTGCAGGTGTAGCCAAGGCAAAAGCGGATGTAATTCTTGTGTCGGGTTATGACGGAGGAACAGGAGCTTCTCCCCGTTCTTCTATCCAACATGCAGGTGCCCCCTGGGAGCTTGGAGTTGCTGAAACCAATCAAACCCTTCTTTTAAACGATTTACGCAGTCGGGTTGTTTTGGAAACAGATGGTCAGCTTAAAACGGGTCGAGATGTAGTCATTGCCTGTTTACTTGGTGCAGAAGAATTTGGTTTTGCAACAGCACCCCTTGTTACTCTTGGTTGTTTAATGATGCGTGTTTGCCACAAAAATACCTGTCCCGTAGGAATCGCTACACAAGACCCCCGTTTGCGCGAGAAATTTGCTGGTGGTGCAGACGCTGTTGTTAATTTCATGAACTTCATTGCGGAGGAAATGAGAGAGACCATGGCTAAGCTTGGTTTTCGTACTATTAACGAGATGGTGGGTCGCGTTGACAAACTTGAATTACGCAAAGCAGTCGATCATTGGAAGGCAAAAGGTTTAGATTATTCTAAAATTTTATTTCGTCCTAATGTTGGCCCGGAAGTGGGTACTTATTGCCAGATGAAACAAGATCATCTTTTAGAACATTCATTGGATATGAAATCTATTTTAGATGCATCACAAGCTACGATTAAAGGCGGAAAGCCTGTCACTATTGATCTGCCGGTTGTTAACACAGATCGTGTTGTCGGCACCATAACAGGTGCTGAATTGTCGCGAGTGAATGGTCCTGATGGTCTGCCTGAGGATTCCATCTGCGTGAATTTAAATGGTTCAGCCGGCCAAAGTCTAGGAGCTTTTTGTCCCAAAGGGATGACATTTACTGTTGAAGGTGATACAAATGATTATTGTGGTAAGGGACTTTCCGGTGCCAAAATCATTGTACATCCTCCCCGAAATGCATCTTTTGCGGCTCATGAAAATATCATAACCGGAAATGTTTGTTTTTACGGTGCCACCGCTGGCGAAGCTTATATCGCTGGTGTAGCTGGGGAAAGGTTTTGTGTTCGTAATTCTGGTGTTACAGCTGTTGTTGAGGGAGTAGGTGACCATGCGTGTGAGTACATGACAGGAGGAAAGGTTCTGTGCCTGGGTCAAACAGGTCGAAACTTTGGTGCTGGAATGTCAGGAGGAGTTGCGTACATTATCGACGAGTTTGGTGATTTTGTAAACAAGCGACTAAACACAGAGATGGTAAAAGTATATCCTCTTGTTGAGTGTGATGATGTTGAAATACAAGATGTTAAGAATTTAATTTCCAATCATGTTAAATTTACTAATTCAGCTTTAGGGAATAAAATATTAGACAATTGGAGCAGTTACAGCAGCAAAATTTTAAAGATTTTACCTGAAGATTATGAAAGAGTTCTTACAGCACTTAAAAAAGCTGAGGAGAGAGGCTTGGAAGGGGATGAAGCCATCCAAGCCGCTTTTCAGGAAAATGTTGCCGCTGGTCATTAATTATAACTTTATAAGGATAACATTATGGGAAAACCTACAGGATTTTTAGAGTACGAGCGTAAACCAATAGCCGATCGTTTGCCTACAGACAGAGTGAAAGACTGGAATGAAATCCATGAGGATTTCGAGGAGGATAAAGTTCGTAAACAGGGGGCACGTTGCATGGATTGTGGCACACCTTATTGTCACACCGGTATGACAATAAGTAATATGGCAAGTGGTTGTCCGATTAATAACCTCATACCTGAATGGAATGATTTAGTTTACCAAAATAAATGGCAAGAGGCTCTTCAAAGGCTGCATAAAACAAATAATTTCCCTGAATTTACGGGACGTGTTTGCCCAGCTCCATGCGAAGGTTCATGTGTATTGGGTGTAATTGAACCTCCCGTCGCCATTAAGAGCATAGAATGTTCTATCATTGATAAAGGGTTTGACGAGGGATGGGTAAAACCCAATCCACCTCAGTCAAGATCTGGTAAGCGTGTTGCCGTAGTTGGATCTGGGCCTGCTGGGTTAGCTGCAGCTGATCAGCTCAATAAAGCAGGTCATACAGTGACTGTCTATGAAAGAGCAGATCGGGTAGGCGGACTTTTACTTTACGGGATTCCTAACATGAAACTCGATAAGCAAATTGTCCAAAGGCGAGTAGACTTGCTCACAGAGGAAGGTGTTGAATTCGTTGTTTCCACAGAAATAGGTAAAGATTTACCTGCTAAAAAGCTTGTTGAAGATTTTGATGCGGTTATTCTATGCTGCGGTGCAACAAAACCTCGCGACCTGCCCGTAGAGGGAAGAGATTTAAACGGTGTCCACTTCGCTATGGAATTTTTAACCAAAAATACCCATGGTCTTCTTGAACTTAAAGATGTTACGGCATTTGAAACTGCAGCAAAAGATAAAGATGCCGTTGTAATTGGTGGAGGTGACACTGGTACGGATTGCGTTGGAACTTCACTTCGTCATGGATGTAAAAGCATCACACAACTTGAAATTATGCCTCGTCCCCCAGAGGAAAGAGCTGAAAATAATCCATGGCCTGAATGGCCTAAAGTTTACAAGATGGATTACGGACAGGAAGAAGCCAAAGAGATATTTGGTGCTGATCCTCGCAAGTATTTAACAGCTACCAAAAAGTTTATTGGCGATGAGAATGGAAATTTAAAATCAATTCTTATTCATGAAATTGAATGGAAACTGGACGGTGGGCGTTACACTCCAGTTGAGGTTTCAGGCTCAGAAAAAGAGATTCCTGCTCAAGTTGCTTTTCTGGCAATGGGTTTTCTCGGACCCGAAGATATCATTGCCGAAGAATTGGGCTTGGATCGAGATTCTAGGTCTAATATTCAAGCTGATTATGGTAAATTTTCTACTAATATTGAAGGAGTCTTTGCGGCGGGTGATGTTCGTCGTGGTCAGTCTTTAGTGGTCTGGGCTATTAATGAAGGTCGAGCTGTGGCCCGAGAATGTGATCGATACCTCATGGGTGAAACTTCATTGCCCTGATTTATTTTAGATAAAATGCGAATAGTTTGTTTAGACTTGGAAGGTGTATTGGTACCTGAGATCTGGGTTGCTTTCGCCGAGAAAACCAATGTTTCTGAATTAACCCGTACAACGCGGGATGAACCTGATTATGAAGTTCTTATGGAATATCGGTTGAATATTCTAAAATCCAATGGGTTCACTTTAGACCAAATTCAAGATGTCATTCAGACACTTGATCCCTTACCCGGTGCTCTTGAGTTTTTAAAGGATTTAAGAACAAGATATGAACTGATTATCCTTTCAGACACCTTTCGTGAATTTGCAGGACCTCTTATGCAAAAACTTGGTTTTCCAACTTTATTTTGTCATGAACTCGAAATTATTGGTAAATCAATTGAAGGCATAAAACTTCGGCTTGGAGATCATAAACGCAAAACTGTTCAATACCTGCAAAAATTGAATTTCGAGGTGATTGCTGCTGGTGATAGTTACAATGATTTAGGCATGTTGAAGGCCGCAGATCATTGCATGCTTTTTAATCCACCTAATACTCTTTCTCAAGAATACCCTGATATGCCTGTGGCAAGAGACTATACCAAGCTTTTGAGCTTTATTGAAAGTCCCACAACATGATTGCCATTGTAACTGGTACTAACCGAGAAAGCAGTTTATCTGCCGTTTTTACAAATTCTATACAGGAAATTTACGAAGGCTTAAATATTGATTGTAAAGTATTGAATCTATCTGATTTGCCCTCTGAAACTTTCTCACCAAATGCTTACTCTAGTAAACCAAAAAAAGTTTTAGAGTTTACAGACCATATCTTAAATTCTTCTGGTTTAGTAATGGTTGTACCAGAGTATAACGGCAGTTTTCCTGGTGCCTTAAAATTATTTATTGATCTTTTACCCTATCCAGACAGCTTTGAAAACCGGCCTGTTTGTTATGTGGGCATTGCCTCCGGACA
>CBFIFQ010000103.1:0-5055 GCA_965661905.1 Opitutales bacterium | reverse complement strand
AACATAGGCATCAAAACATCTTGCTTATAAGCTAAATGATTACAATGTGATATCTAACCAAATTTTCATATGTCAAAACAAAGCCAAAACAAAAGCCAAATAACCACCAAAATTTCAGACTTAGACCTTGCTTTCCAAGGAATAAACAAAAAATTCGGGGAAGGTGCACTCATGAAGCTTGGTGATGCTAAGAAAATGAATGTATCCGTTATTTCCACGGGTTCATTAGCTATCGATTTATCACTAGGTGCAGGAGGATTACCACGTGGTAGAATTGTAGAAATATATGGCCCTGAGTCTTCAGGTAAGACAACATTCTGTTTGAGCGTAATTGCTGAAGCACAACGTAAAGGTGGGAATGCTGTTTTTGTAGATGTTGAGCATGCCTTAGACCCCAGATATGCTAAGATTGTCGGCGTTGATTTGGATAACTTAATGGTTTCACAACCTGAAAGCGGTGAAGATGCTTTAAATATAACAGAAACCCTTATCAGGTCAGGAGCCATTGATGTGATCGTTTTAGATTCAGTTGCAGCTCTTGTATCAAGACAAGAATTAGACGGTCAAATGGGAGACACAACGGTTGGGCTGCAAGCTCGTATGATGAGTCAAGCAATGCGCCGGCTCACAGCAGCAATCTCAAAAACAAATTGCGTTTGCATATTTACAAACCAAATCCGTGAGAAAATTGGTGTTATGTTTGGTAGCCCTGAAACAACACCCGGAGGCCGAGCTTTGAAATTTTTCTGCTCTATCAGGATGGATATAAGGAGAATAGGACAAATTAAAGAAGCAAATGGAACTGTTACAGGTTCTAGGACTAGACTCAAAATTGTCAAAAATAAGGTCGCTCCACCTTTCACAGCATGTGAGTTTGATATTATGTACAATGAAGGCATCTCGAGAACAGGATCTATTCTTGACCTTGGTATTGAACACAGCATCGTTACTAAAAAGGGTGCATGGATCTCTTTCGATGGCAACTTAATCGGACAGGGACGAGAAGCTGCCAAAATAGCTCTTTCAGAAGACCCAGCGTTAATGGAAAAAATTACTGATGCGATCCTTGAGAAAGTTAAAGTCTCTGTTGGTTCAGTACTTGCACAGGTTAAGGAAGAAGATTCCGACTAGATAAACTTATACCTTCAAGTACTCAATGACAGATACGATTGTTGCAGTTGCAACCCCTTCTGGTGAATCTGCTCTGGCTATCATAAGACTTAGTGGAAAAGCATGTAAAAAAATTATATCACAATGCTTTTCTAACCCCTCCCCTACCCCAAGGTATTCATATTTATCAGAATATAAAAACAATCAGGGTGAGAATATTGATCAAGTAATTTGGTGCTATTATGAAAATAATAAATCTTTTACTGGTGAAGAGATGCTTGAGATATCATGCCATGGAAATCATTTTATTATAGATGAAATATTACAAGATATATTGTCCCTTAATGTAAGAGTGGCTGAACCAGGTGAATTTACCAAACGAGCTTTCCTTTCAAACAAAATTGACTTAGTTCAAGCAGAAGCAATAGCTGGTATTATTTCAGCAAAAAGTGCTAAAGAAGCCAAACTTTCAAAGAAAAACCTTGAGGGTAATCTTACCAGTAGAATTGCTAAACTACAGAGCAATATACTTAATGCACTTTCAAGGGTAGAAGCATTTTTAGATTTCCCTGAAGATGATTTAGGGGAAAGCCAGAGCCAATCAATAATATCAGAAATAACTGATAGTCATAGAAATATATCAAACCTAACATCAGCATATCATAGGAATAGAAAACTTTTATCAAAAAAAATGATAGCACTAGTTGGATCACCAAACGCAGGAAAAAGCACACTATTTAACTGCATTATTGGATATGATAGATCTATTGTTAGCTCAGAATTAGGTACCACGAGAGACTATATTTCACAAGATATTGTGATTAATGACCATAGAGTAAATTTAGTGGATACAGCCGGTCTAAGAGAATCTCAGGACATCATTGAATCAACTGGTGTTCAAAACACATTAACACAAATTGAAAAGGCTGATTTAATTATATTAGTACTTGATGTTTCAGCCCCCTACCCTTCTGAATTGTCATCCTATATCAAAAATAATTTAAACAGAAAAAAAATCATAATCGTTGAAAATAAAAATGATCTAAAGCGAAAGATATCGAACATTCATTATCCTGATTGTTTTTGTGTTCTAAATATTAGTGCAAAAGACCAAAAGGGTATCAAGGACATTATTACAGCGATAACAAAGTGCCTGGAAGATGATACAAACAAGAATTGCACAATAGATATATTAATAAACTTGCGCCAACATAATTGCCTAATTAACGCGTGCAAAAGCCTAGAAAAAGCAAAAATATTATTAGAAGACGAGGACTATCTAATTGCTGCAACTGAAATTAGAGAAAGCTTGCACCAGATCGGAGAAATTATAGGTCAAACAGATAATGAAGCCATGCTAGATCGACTTTTCAAAAACTTTTGTATCGGAAAATGAACTCTCTTATTGGTGAAGAAGAAAGCAATCCATATGATGTTATTGTTTGTGGAGCTGGACATGCAGGCTGTGAAGCCGCACTTGCTTCCTCAAGACTAGGGTCAAAAGTTCTGTTACTTACCGGAAATCTAGATACAATTGCTCAGATGAGTTGCAACCCAGCGATTGGAGGGCAAGCAAAAGGACAAATAGTAAGGGAGATTGATGCGCTTGGAGGCGGAATGGCGTTAAATACTGATGCTTCAGCCATTCAATACAAATTGTTAAACACATCGAAAGGTGAAGCTGTACAAGCACCCAGAGCACAATGTGACAAAAAACGGTATCAGCTTCGGATGAAGCATATCTTAGAACTTGAAAATAATATAACGATTTTCCAAGCTTTGGTTGATGGCTTAATTATTAAAAACTTCAAATGTATTGGAGTAAAAACATCCATAGGACTACAATTTTTTGGTAGGACTACAATTGTTACTACTGGCACATTCCTTCAGGCCATGATGCACATTGGTAAAGAAAAGGCAAAAGGTGGACGACTAGGAGATCATGTCGCCAATGGTTTATCTAAAGATTTCGAGGATTGCGGTATAAAACTTGGAAGATTTAAAACGGGGACACCTCCGCGCCTTCATGGCGGTACTATCAACTTCGATCAACTTGAAAAACAATCTGGGGATGAACATCCGACTAAATTCGCGTTTTATGACACACGTCCTGAAAAAGAAAAGTTCCATGTGGAACAATCTGCAAGATGGTTCCACGTGGAACGTCGTCCTTTTATGCCAAGACAAGTTGATTGTTTTATAAGTAATACGCAAGCTTCTACAAAAAAAATTATTGAAGAAAACCTACACTTATCTCCACTTTATAAAGGAGACATAGAAGGCACTGGGCCAAGATATTGTCCAAGCATAGAAGATAAAACTGTTAAGTTTAACAATAAAGATAATCACAAAATTTATCTAGAACCTGAAGGATTAGACACAGATGAATGGTATATCAATGGTCTATCCACAAGTCTTCCATTTAATATTCAAAAAGAAATTCTTCGAACTATCCCAGGTCTTGAAAAAGCTCAAATACTAAGACCAGCATATGCAGTTGAATATGATTATGCATACCCAACTCAACTTTCGTTTTCACTGGAATCATTAAAAGTTGAATGTCTTTTTTTCGCTGGTCAAATTAATGGGACATCCGGATATGAAGAAGCTGCCGCTCAGGGTCTGGTTGCCGGTATAAATGCAACACAAAAAAGCATTGAGGCTGAACCTGTTCAATTCCATAGAAATGAGGGTTATATTGGCGTCTTGATCGATGACTTAGTAACCAAAGGGACAAACGAACCTTATAGGATGTTTACTAGCCGTGCGGAGTTTCGTCTTTTATTCAATCACGGGAGTAGCGAGCTTAGATATTTGGAAAAATTAAAAATTTTAGATTTAGTTTCAATTGAAAGACGCCAAAACATTGAGAATAAATTATCTACTGTAAAAAAATCGGTAACGATAGCATCGAATAAAAAAATTTCTGGAAACGATTCTTATGCTGATTTATTACGAAAGGGTAGGGGGGCAATCAAATTACCTCCTGAATTTGCCGATTTGGATTCAGAGATAATTAAAGAAATTCACTATAGAATTAAATATGAAGGATATTTGCATCGTGAGATGAAAAATATTGAAAAATTAAAAGCTGCTGAGAATATAAAAATACCAAAAGATTTTGATTTTAAAACGGTTCCAGGTTTGAAAAATGAATGCCTTCAAAAATTTATCACTATAAACCCGGAGACAGTTGCACAGGCTTCACGTATTCCAGGTGTCACACCGGCTGACATTAATATTCTCATGGTTATTCTTAATAGGTAAATACAATGAATGGTCTGGAAAGATTATTATTAGAAAAGAAACTTAGAATTTCCTTCTTAAATAAATCAGTACAAACCTTATTAGAAGATTTTAATGTTGATGATGCTTTAGCTATCAACTTAGAACTAGGATCCGGTCATGGTCATTGGCTGACATCCTATTCTCAATTAAATCAAGAAAGTTACTTTCTTGGCATAGATTTAATTACCAAAAGAGTAGAAAAAGCGAATCAAAAAGTAAGTAAAAGAAATTTAAAAAATATTTCATTTTTAAAGGCCGATGCGTTTGAGTTACTTGAATCTTTGCCTTCAGATATATCTATTCAAAATTGTTTTATAATGTATCCTGATCCTTGGCCCAAAAAAAGACATCATAAAAGAAGATTACTCAACGAAAGATTTTTAGAATTACTAGCTACAAAGTGTAAGAAATCATCCAAACTGTTTTTTATGACTGACCATGATGACTATTTTGTTTCTTCACATAATATGATTCTTAATTCTAATTTATGGTCTTTGAAAGAGGAAAAATGGCCACACGCAGAAAAAAGTTATTTTCAGGATTTATTACCTCAAAATAATTTTTTTGTCGCGGACTATCAGATATTATAACTCAAGCTAATAGCTTAATTAAGTGAAGATTAGAGATGGTTTGTTTTCATTGAATTACATCGTTGTT
>CBFIFQ010000102.1:0-5138 GCA_965661905.1 Opitutales bacterium | reverse complement strand
CTCGGGTGGACCGCAATGGCTAGGTTGGCCGGGAGGGTCCAGGGTGT
Source organism: Opitutales bacterium (assembly GCA_965661905.1). Taxonomy (GTDB): domain Bacteria; phylum Verrucomicrobiota; class Verrucomicrobiia; order Opitutales; family Seribacteraceae; genus Seribacter. Next base: position 5,091 of record CBFIFQ010000102.1, on the reverse strand, counting down.
GGTCGTCCAGATCACCACATAGGATTCAGGTTCTTGGTCAACAATCTTGAATTTTACAAAAACCGATGGACTTACATGGTCCTGGTACTCAATCTCAGCCTCCGCCAATGCAGTTTTACAGGGAATAGACCAGTAGACTGGTTTTTTACTTCGGTATACTAGCCCCTGTTCCACAAAAGTAGCAAATGTCCTCAAGATTTCAGCCTCATACTCAGGGTTCATGGTCCGGTACTCCCGATCCCAATCTGCAAGAACTCCAAGTCTTTTGAATTGTGACCTTTGGGTTTCGATGAAAGAAGAGGAAAATTCAGCACATGCTTTTCTGACAGTAAGAGCATCCAGATCGGCTTTTTCCTTACGAAGTTTCTTAGAGACTTTATGCTCTATAGGTAAACCATGGCAGTCCCAGCCTGGAATGTATGGGGTCCTGTAGCCCTGGGCTGACTTGAAGCGGAGAATTGAATCCTTTAATGTTTTATTCAAAGCCGTACCCACATGCACATCACCATTTGTAAATGGAGGGCCATCATGAAGGATGAAGGGCTCGCCTGATTCATTCTTTTTTTGGACTAAATCGTAAAGATCAAGCTCTTCCCAATGCCTTAATCTTTCCGGTTCTCTTTCCACGGCATTAGCACGCATCGGAAAGTTCGTTTGCGGAAGATTTAAAGTATCTTTTAGTTCGTTAGCCTGGTTCATTGGCAATTGAGCAGCATTGTATGGAAATCGTAGGAAAGATGTTTGAATAATGCGTCAAGTCAAGGGTCTAAATTTCTACCCGCGAATCTCCTTGCCGAAAATTCCCGAGCAATTCAATGTTTAGTGCTTTTTACAGATGCAACAGATACTTGAAAATACAGCTTTAAAAATTATCGGGGTACACGGATTTCTAAACTTTGGCTTTCTTTTAATCTGTGTAATGATTGGAATTATTTTACTGATAAAAGCAGGTGATTCTTTGTCAGATGCTTCAGCCACCCTAGCAGAACTCTTGGGCGTACCCCCAATACTTGTTGGTCTGACGATTGTATCAGTTGCCACGTCCGCCCCAGAATTATTCACTACAATATCTGCAGTTACCAGTGATGCGAAAGGTTTAATTCTCGGAAATATCATTGGGTCTAATATAGCCAATATCGGATTGATCTTAGGGGTATCCCTCTTAATTAAACCTATTCATGTAACTAAAACAGTTCCCGCCTTTCAAAAAATTACACTTTTGTTAGTTACTCTTGGGTTCTCCGGCTATCTTTATTACACACCCAATCATGCAATCACCTGGCAATTCGGAACAATCCTACTTGGATTTCTGACTTGTTATTTGATATTTTTAAGCTACCAAGCCGTAAATGGGAAAAAATTAATTCAGACTCCCACATCTGTTATTACAGATTCGGAAAGTCCACAAAATAATCAATGGATATCCCTGGGATTAATCATTGCATCATCTTTTGGGTTATGGCTTGGGTCCGAGACTTTGGTATTCGGTTCCAAATCTCTCGCAATGCAACTTGGTATACCCGAGGAACTCATTGGCTTTTCAGTCGTTGCGGTGGGCACCAGTCTGCCAGAGTTGGCAGCATCCATAGCTCTACTCAAAAAAACACAAACAGCGATGCTTTTAGGGAATATCATTGGGTCAAACCTATTTAACATATCGTTGGTCGGAGGGGTAGCTGGTTTGATTGCCCCAATTCGTTCAAATTTGAACAACCCTTGGGTTGATCATGTTGCTATGATCACACTAACAGCCATGTTATGCTTTGGTTTGAGTGGAAAGGCAAAGGGGAAAGCCCACGGCATTTTTCTACTCGTATGCTACATGATCGCAAGTATTACAACTTGGATGATTAATGCATGAAGATTATTTCACTCTCTCCATGGTGGAACGAGTGATTGTGCTTAAACCTCTTCCCCTACCTGAAAGCGAACAAACTGCTCAACCTTGAAAGAGAGTCCACTTTCCTTTGCAACTGAATTAACAAGCTCTGCAACAGATTGGTCTGGGTTTTTGACAAATGGTTGCTCAAGCAGGCAGGAATTGGAGAAATACTTGTCTAATTTACCTTGAACAATTTTCTCGATTGCTTGAGGAGGTTTACCTTCTGCCTGTGCAGTCGCAATCTCTTTTTCCTTGGCTACAAGCTCAGATGGTACATCTTCACGGGAAACGCAAACCGGAGAAGTCGCAGCTATGTGCATGCAAAGATCTTTGGCCATGGCAATCACGGCATCATCGGATAGGTCATCACTTGAGTCACTGGATAAGGAAACAAGCACCGCCACTTTACTCCCTGTGTGAACATAGGACTCAACCAAGCCATTTCCACTCGGTTCAAGTATTTGAGATCTGGCAATTCGAATATTTTCACCAATTTTAGCAACTTGCTCCGTTCTCTTAGACTCTAAATCAATACCTGGGTTTTGCAAAAGATCAGATGCAACCTCTGCAGCAAAGCTCACAAAATCATCATTTTTGGCGACAAAGTCTGTCTCACAATTTACTTCAACTAAGATACCCTTGGAGCGATCTTCGGAAATATTAGTGGCGATAATGCCTTCCCCGGCATCTCTGCCTGCTTTTTTGGCAGCAGAAGCTACCCCTTTTTTCCTGAGAATAGAAATGGCTTCATCCAGGTCGCCATTACTCTCGGCTAGGGCACGTTTACAATCTATGAGACCTGCGCCCGTTTTTTCGCGCAGATTAAGGACATCTTCTTTAGAAATGGTAGACATATCAAGTAGGTTGTTAAGTTTGAAATTAAGATTTTTTTACTTCTTCGGATGTATCCGGTTCCTCAGGTGATGCTTCGCTTTCCGCATCTGTTTTGGGTTCTTCTGTTACAGCCTCAGTTTCAGTTGTCTCCGCAGAAACTTCTTCGCTTTCTACAACAGGACTTGGTTTACGATCATCAAAATCACTTTCTTCGTATCCCTCAGGAAGAGTCACTTCTGGCTCATCTTCTTGATCCATAAAGTCAGGCTCCTGGGCTACCGGGGTGATATCCATCCGGCGAGTTGGGGCTTCCACACGTTTTGATGCACCGCTTTGTATGGCATCTAAAATAACATCCACAATGATACGGATTGACTTGGTTGAGTCATCGTTACCTGGGATAGGATGAGTGAGCAAGGATGGGTCCGAGTTACTATCCACAAGGGCGATTACAGGAATTTTCAATCGATTGGCTTCTGCAATCGCAATCGCCTCATTGTGTGAATCAATCACAAACATTGCCCCTGGTAGTCCTTGCAGGTTTAGCATGCCTTCGAAATTACGATGCATTCTAGCCATTTGCCTTTTAACTGCAGCACCTTCTTTACCAGGCAGTTTATCCAAACTGCCATCTTCTTCCATGCGGAGAAACTTTTTGTATTTGGCCAGGCTTGTTGACACAGTCTCAAAATTGGTAAGCGTCCCCCCCATCCAACGGTTTACACTGAAGGGCATATTAGTAGCCGCAGCTAATTCACGGATAGGCTCCTGTGCTTGCCTCTTGGTACCTACAAGCAGAACCTGCTTGCCCTGTGAAACCACTTCTTCGATGGCTTGGGAAGCTTTTTCTAATTGATCATATGTTTTCTCAAGATCAATAATAGAAATGCCATGACGGTTGTCATAAACAAAGGGCTTGGATTTAGGATTCCAACGGCGGACCTGATGACCGAAATGTACACCGGCATCAAGGAGATCTTTAACAGTAATGTTCATAATGAGTTTTCAAAGCCCGAGCCGAACTAGCTGGGGAGAAATAATTTTCTTTTGTTTGTTTACGATTGGGAGCAGGGGCAGGATTTGAACCTGCGACCTTCAGGTTATGAGCCTGACGAGCTACCAGACTGCTCCACCCTGCTACAAGATAAGCGATTCATAGTTCACAAATTATTGATCTTGGCAACAGAAAAATTTAATTTAGTCACTAGCTTCACGCATTGCCAAAATGCCTAAAGTGTGAATTATAAAGGCATGTCTGATCTCTTGGAAATTGTAAATTACTGCAACGAACGCACCCAGGCCAAAGATATTAAAGATTTTCCAGGATCTTTTAATGGATTACAAATTGAAAACAATGGAAAGGTAAATAAAGTTGGTGCTGCCGTTGATGCTGGTCATATTCCTTTTGAACTTGCCTCCGATAGAGGTATTGATTTCCTAATCGTTCACCATGGCATATTCTGGGATCCTCCCACCCCTCTAACGGGGCCCAATTATCGGAAAATCAAACATTGCATGGATCATAACCTTGCCGTTTTCGGATCCCACCTTCCCCTTGATTGTCATCCACAACTTGGTAACAATGCGATTATCGCCGATAAGCTTGGTCTCAGTAAAGTAGACACTTTTCTGCCTTACGAAGGCCATGATATTGGATTAATCACAGACTGTAGTTACACAATAGATCACTTGAAGTCACGATTGGAAAAGCTTTTTTCCTGTGGTGTAAGAACAATGGATTTTGGTTCAAAAAACCCTGAAAGAATTGCGATTCTTTCAGGTTCCGGACAAAGTGCAGTCAGTCATCTTACATCCTTGGGAGTCGATACATTGATTACAGGGGAACTTAAACAAAACCATTTCAATTACGCACAGGAAAATAAACTAAACCTCTTCACTTGTGGTCATTATGCCACTGAAACTTTCGGTGTTACAGCTCTGGGTGCTGAAGTTGCAAAAAAGTTTGATCTGCCCTTTGAGTTTATTTTCACAGGCTGCCCTTTATAAGAACAAAGATTGCGAAAAGTGAAATATTGATCTTAATAATCAAATTATGAAAAAATTTGGATTTCTCAACGGCCCTAATTTAGACAGACTAGGCAAACGCGAACCAGATATTTATGGCTCCACTACTTTGGCTGAAATCGAACAGTTTGTAACCGAAGAAGCTAAAAATCTCGGGCATAGCCTCATTGCCTTCCAGTCCAATCACGAAGGAGCCTTGATTGATAAGATCCACGAGTGGGCGGATGCAGGATTTACAGGATTAATCCTCAACCCAGGAGGTTTTACCCATACAAGTGTGGCTTTACGCGATGCGGTGGTTGCCTCAGGGCTAAATACGGTTGAGGTCCATTTGTCCAACATTCATGCAC
>CBFIFQ010000101.1:0-5235 GCA_965661905.1 Opitutales bacterium | reverse complement strand
GGTAAGTTATAATTACTCGCCAGGCCTCCGGATCCATCGGTTGCATCCGTTAAGGTGATCGCATTGATATATTTGTTTGCTACGGCTACATCCTTGGAACTTGAGGTGGTTCCTGTATGGGTTAACATTTCACTGCCTACCCCGGTGGTGATAGTCACATCACTTCCAAGAAGATCCACCGTGCCATCATAAATACGTTCAGCACTCAACCCAACGGTCTTTGTGTTAATCGTAACCGGAGCATTGATGGCATCCAGGCTGGGCAACTGATAGTTGCTTACCAACCCACCGGAGCCATCGGTTGCATCCGTTAGGGTAATCGTATCAATGTATTTGTTCGCAACTGCCACATCTTTAGAACTCGAGGTTGTGCCAGTATGAGTCAAAGTCTCTACCCCTACCCCGGTAGTAATCGTGACATCGCTATCAATAAGATCCACCGTGCCGTCATATATTCGAGTGGCTGAAAGCCCAACGGTTTTCGCACTTATGGTAACAGCCGCATTCAATGCATCCAAACTGGGCAGCTGATAGTTACTGGATAATCCACCAGAACCATCCGTTGCATCCGTCAGGGTAATCGCATCAATGTATTTATTCGCTACGGCTACATCTTTAGAGTTCGCAGTGGTACCCGTATGGGTCAAAGTCTCTGTCCCTACCCCGGTGGTGATGGTTACATCACTTCCAATAAGATCCACCGTGCCGTCATAAATTCGATTTGCTACCAAGCCAACGGTTTTAGCATTGATGCTAACCGGTGCCAGGCTGCTGCTTAAGGTAGGTAAGTTATAATTACTCGCCAGGCCTCCGGATCCATCGGTTGCATCCGTTAAGGTGATCGCATTGATATATTTGTTTGCTACGGCTACATCCTTGGAACTTGAGGTGGTTCCTGTATGGGTTAACATTTCACTGCCTACCCCGGTGGTGATAGTCACATCACTTCCAAGAAGATCCACCGTGCCATCATAAATACGTTCAGCACTCAACCCAACGGTCTTTGTGTTAATCGTAACCGGAGCATTGATGGCATCCAGGCTGGGCAACTGATAGTTGCTTACCAACCCACCGGAGCCATCGGTTGCATCCGTTAGGGTAATCGTATCAATGTATTTGTTCGCAACTGCCACATCTTTAGAACTCGAGGTTGTGCCAGTATGAGTCAAAGTCTCTACCCCTACCCCGGTAGTAATCGTGACATCGCTATCAATAAGATCCACCGTGCCGTCATATATTCGAGTGGCTGAAAGCCCAACGGTTTTCGCACTTATGGTAACAGCAGCATTCAATGCATCCAAAATGGGCAGCTGATAGTTACTGGATAATCCACCAGAACCATCCGTTGCATCCGTCAGGGTAATCGCATCAATGTATTTATTCGCTACGGCTACATCTTTAGAGTTCGCAGTGGTACCCGTATGGGTCAAAGTCTCTGTCCCTACCCCGGTGGTGATGGTTACATCACTTCCAATAAGATCCACCGTGCCGTCATAAATTCGATTTGCTACCAAGCCAACGGTTTTGGCATTGATGCTAACCGGTGCCAGGCTGCTGCTTAAGGTAGGTAAGTTATAATTACTCGCCAGGCCTCCGGATCCATCGGTTGCATCCGTTAAGGTGATCGCATTGATATATTTGTTAGCTGCGGCTACATCCTTGGAATTTGAGGTGGTTCCTGTATGGGTTAAAGTTTCACTGCCTACCCCGGTGGTGATAGTCACAACACTTCCAAGAAGGTCTACGGTTCCATCATAAATACGATCAGCACTCAACCCTACTGTCTTTGTGTTAATCGTAACCGGAGCATTGGTTGAATCCAGGCTGGGCAACTGATAATTGCTTGCCAAACCTCCGGAGCCATCGGTTGCATCCGTTAGGGTAATTGCATCAATGTATTTATTGGCAACTGCTACATCCTTGGAACTTGATGAGGCTCCAGTGTAACTAAGAGTTTCACTCCCCACACCTGTTGCAATCGTAACATCGGTCCCCAATAGATCAACTGTTCCATCATAAATACGAGAGGCGGCAAGCTCAACGGTTTTCGCAACAATTTCTCCGTTGGTAGCTGTTGTTGTGTAGCCAGGGGTTAGGTAGTAATTGTTGGAATCTGTACCGCTGAGGCTCATATCACTTAGGGTGTAACTAAGACCCGTTCCTACATTTTGTGTTGAATAGGAACCCAGACCTTCAGCTGTGACAATGTCCCCGCTTTCAATCCCTGAAAGAGCAAGGCTTAAACCCGTCATATTAACTGTGGAATCATAGATTTTAGATAAGCCAGCACCGGCGGATGCTGTGAGGTTTTTAGTATTCACCTGGTGCGACCCAACAATGGTAACAGTATCACTAAAGTTCTCACTATTCTCAGTAACCTCACCAATACTGCCCAAGGTGTATGATCCTTGTTCCAATTTATTGGCACTTGAGTAAGCTCCAGACAAAGGGCCAACATCAAAAGTTGCCGTCCCCCCTGAACCATCATTCAAGGAGACTTGATTACTGGCATTGATGGAAACTGAACTTCCCGGGACAGAACCGTCATCCAACCTTACCACAGCAGCACCGTTGTAATACTCAACCGAACCAATCGTGTAAGATGTGGCAGTGCCGTAGGTATTGACCACATTATCCAACCTGACCAGCAACTGATCAGATGGGACGATTGTGAAATCACCTTCCTCGTATTGAAAAGAATAATTGGAGGCGGTCAGCCCGGATGGCAAAAGAACATCTTCATATGAATCAGCAACATCAGTCGAAGCGTTAGTTCGGGTAATTGCTAAAGTACCCCCGATCAGTCCTGGATCAGACTCGGTCTCACCATAATGAAATCCTGAATAAGTCACACCTTGAAAACCAACTGGATCTGCCTGAGTCACAAATTTTGAGTCATTGGAAGCCGTCACGGTTAAAACTGCTTTACTGACACTTAGTACTCCGGGCACATGAGTTATCACATAATTAGGGGAAGTTGCCCCCGCTGCCGTAATCGCATGATCTCCTACCGTGGCACTGGACCCAGTTGGTGCACTCAGAACCAAGCCGGAAACAACACTTTCATTTTCAGAGTTTTTGAAACCAGTGTAAGTTGCGGTACGAACTGGTTCAGCATCACCGTAGACCTTAGATTTATTGTCCGCCGTGATCGTTAGGGGTGCCGGATTAATGACCAAGTCACCACTAGTGTAGGTAATGTTATAATTGGATGGAGTGAAACCACTGGCTGTTCCGGTGGCACCGGAAACGACAATTTCGTCGCTGTATGTACCCACGCCCAGGGTGAGAGCTGAATCATATGAGTTTGCAGCATTAAGACTGACGCTACTTACACTTTCTGAATTTGCATAAGTTCCTGAAGTCAGAGAAAAATTAGAACTTCCAAGATTAAGTGATTCTCCATAAGTCCTAGCCTGATCTCCGGCGGTTAGCTCAATGGGTCGTGTATTGATAGTTAAGTCTGCACTTATGTAAGAAATATCATAATTCGACTCTAAAAACCCCCCGCTTCCAGTGGCAGAGGATATAGAAATTTCATCCTCATAAGATCCAACACTTTGGATTGTACTGGAATCATAAGAATTAGCTGCATTCAGAGAAACTGAAGTTGCCAATTCAGAATTCGCAAAAGTACCGGCTGTCTTTGAGAACGCACTACTTCCTAAACTCAGCGAATCTCCGTAAATTTTACTTTGATCCGTTGCAGACAATGTGATCGATCTCTGGTCAATGGTAAGATCACCGGCATCATAGGTTATCGCATAATTTCCAGTTACAAAACCACCTGCTGCCACTGCACTTGATATGGAAATCTCATTCTCATAATTCCCAACCGCTTGGGTCGTACTCAAGTCATAGTTTGAAACAGATGCCAAAGTCACCGAGCTTACCGATTCGCTGTTGGCATAGCTTCCCGAGGTTTTTGAGAATGAAGTTGTACCTAAAGAAAGGGTGTCCCCGTAAACCTTCGAACGATCATTTGCACGCAATGTAATCGGTCTCTGATCAATAGTAAGATCACCAGGCTCATAAGTTATTGCATAATTTCCTGTCACAAATCCATCTGCTCCAACTGCAGAGGAAATAGACAAGTCATCCGCATATAATCCTACTCCCTGCGTCGTACTGGAATCATAATTGGCAACAGAACTGAGAGTTACCAAACTGACATTTTCACTATTAGCATAACTTCCAGAAGTCACCGAGAATGCGGTTCCTCCGAGTACAAGGACATCTCCGTAAGTCTTGCTCCGGTCATCTGCACGGAGGGTAACCGCTCTCTGATCTATCGTCAGATCCCCCTGAACATAAGAAACATCATAATTTGTCTCAAGGAACCCGCCGGTGCCAGTAGCTAAAGAAATGCTTATTTCATCGGAGTAAGTGGCTACGCTCTGCGTAGTACTCGAATCATAGGAATTTGCGGAACTCAAAACCACGGCAGTCGCAGATTCCGAATTGGCATAGGTTCCACTGGTCTTGGAAAAAGCAGTTGTACCCAATACAAGAACATCTCCGTATGTTTTAGACTGATCATTTGCAGTAAACTCGATTGGACGACGGTTGATGCTGAAATCACCGGGATCATATAAAATATCATAATTATCGTTTAAAAACCCACCGGACCCGACTGCATTGGATATGATAATCTCGTCTGCGTAACTTCCTGCGGATTGGGTCGTACTGGAATCATAATTATTTAAAGCAGACAATGAAACACTGGCAACCGATTCACCCGAAATGTAAGCACCGGATGTCAGAGTAAAATCACTGCTTCCGAGAGACAAGGTTTCGCCATAGGTTTTGGAACGATCATCCGCACGCAGAGTGATATCTTTTTGTAAAATTTTGGCATTATTGGTGGTTTGATCCGCGATGCTGTAATTACCTGACTTCGCACCAGTCAAATCCGAATTTGTAAGACTCAAAGTCACCGTCTTTACAATCTCATTTCCAGATCCGTCCAGGGCAACATCCTTGTCAGAGAAATTCGCGGAATCCGCACTCAGACTGCCGGAGTTTAGAGAAACATCATCAGAGAATAAAACTCCTGATAGTGAACCGTAACTGCTGATACTTGCATCGTCCGTCCCATCATAAATTTTATCCGAAGCAGTAAGGCCAGAAATCGAAAGCGCTTTTCGGTTTACGGTTAAGGTACCGTTCACATAGGTAATGTTGTAATTTCTGGTGTCAAATCCAGTTGACCCTGAGTCCGTTGCTGCACTTGGT
>CBFIFQ010000100.1:0-5291 GCA_965661905.1 Opitutales bacterium | reverse complement strand
CCTCATGGGTGGGCGTGTAACACTACGATCTTTTTTGAAAACCGGACTCAATCCTGGAGCTGGTGGCTTCGGCGGGGAAAGGGGGAGTCTTGGCTTAGGGGTAGGCTTTAGCTGAGGTAGAGGGAGCCCTGGTTTACCGGCTTCAGGTAATTTCGTGTCCTTATATTTTTTATCATAACCTCCTGCAGCAATTTTTCTAACCTGAACGACACTGACACCTGTGGTGCGAGCAATCGCTGCTTTGTTTGGGTTTGGCTTTGCTAGGAGCGAGCAAATTTGCTCGTACAGTTCTTTGTTCATCGAAACCGTTTTCCTTCGACCTGTTGGGGATGAATCCATGATCCGGCTTTTCATGGCTGGGCTTGCGAAGGGGGCAAGTGCCCGAATGAGATCGTTGGTTGTGGAGAAATCAGAATCGATGTGCTCGTTGCTGATCTCATGCAGTTTTTCAAGAAAGGCAGAAGTTCGATCACCGGAGCCCTTACGTTTTATCTCTCGTTCAATGCGCAGCTTGATTTCCTCAAATAATTCATCCGGGTCTTTGTTAAGGTCTACGCTAAATGTAACTTTACTTTTGGTGCTCATAGGGTGTCTTCTTATCAATAAAGGTAATAACTGATTTGCAAGGAAAATTAGATAATCAATTGTTTAGGTGAAGAAATTCTTCAAATTAACTGTGCCTTCATACAGGGACTTACCAATAATTACCCCCTCTATATTCGGGTGAACCTTCGACAGGCCCGTAAGGTCCTCAATATCCTGGTCCTTTGACACCCCTCCGGATGCTATAATATGGCAAGAAGGCACCGCCCGAGCTATTTCAGCCTGAGCTTCCAGGTTGGGACCGAGCATGGCACCGTCCGTGGCTACATCGGTGTGAATAATCCATTTCACTCCATAGTTTGATAATTGTTTGGCAAGTTCGATGGCGGCCATGTCTGTTTTCTCCACCCAACCCTTGGTTGCCACCATGCCGTCCTTTGCATCGATGCCCACAACAATTTTTTCAGGTCCAAATATAGAAACCATTTCCCCCGTCCATTTTGGGTCTTCGCAGGCACGGGTTCCGATTATAATTCTCCGTAAACCTGTATCCAAAGCCTTCCTTATGGATGATTCATCCCTCATACCCCCACCAAGCTGAACCTGAAGACCCGTGTTTTTTATAATATTGGCAACGACGGATAAATTTTGAGAGTCCCCTGAAAAAGCCCCATCTAAGTCAACGACATGCAAGTGCGAAGCACCCTGCTTCTCCCATTTTTTCGCAGGAACCAGAGGGTCATCAAAATAAATTGTTTCATCATCCGCTTTTCCTTGAAAAAGGCGAACGCACTTTCCGTTACGCAAGTCGATGGCAGGATAAATTGTCATTCTTTGTGATTAGTCACTTTTAGTGCGATCGCCAACAAAAAGAGTATCCCTTAAGCATGATAAGCTGGAAAACTTGCAAAAGCTTCCAAGTCTTGATTGAACGCCATTATGCCAATCAAAAAAAAGGTTTCCGCTTTCAGTGCAAAACAAGCACCCCCGTTCCTTAAAGAGCTGCTCTTGGCCCGATCGCCCTCAGGCTATGAGGATGAGGCCAGGGATGTGGTGAAAAAACATGTCAGAGGTGTCGCAAGTGATTTCTTTGTCGATGCACTTGGCAGTTGTCATGCCACGCTCAAGCATGACAAAGGCCCGACCTTGATGCTCGCCGGGCACATAGACGAGCTTGGGCTCATCATTAAGCATGTTAGTGAAAAAGGTTTCCTCTACTTTGATGCCATAGGAGGGCATGACTTATCCATGATTTCCGGACGCAGGGTTGATATTCTGACCAAGAAAGGAATTGTTCGAGGAGTGACAGGCAAAAGGGCTATTCATCTCATGACTCCAGAGGAGCGAAAAAAAGTGCCTCTTATGCACCAGATGTGGATCGATATTGGAGCGAAAGATAGAGAAGAGGCTCTTTCCCGCGTCATGATTGGAGATGCTGCGGTATATGATCATGGCTTCGAGATGTTACATGGGTCTTTGGCTACATCTCGGGCCTTTGATGATAAAAGCGGGGCTTACGCTGTTAATGAAGCCTTAATCAGGTTGTCTACTAGTAAAAAACTTAACTGCCAAGTTGTGGCTGTATCGACATCCCAGGAGGAAATAGGAACTCGTGGAGCAATTACATCCTCCTATCTTGCTGACCCCGATGTGGCCCTTGCCGTTGATGTAAGTCACGCCACCGATCATCCAGATGCTGATCACCGGAAGTATGGAGCTTTTACACTTGGTGGCGGTCCCATTCTCACTCGCGGCCCCAATGTTCACCCAGCTGTGTTTGACCGGCTTATCGAATGTGCCAGGAAAGATAAAATTGAGGTTCAAATCGAAGCAGACCCCAGGCCCACCGGTACCGATGCACGTTCGATCCAAATCGCTAAAAAGGGCGTCCCAACTGGATTGATTGGTATACCTCTTCGGTATATGCATACCCCAAGCGAGGTTATAGACCTTGTAGACCTTGAGAATGTGGTGAAATTGATGGTATCCTTTGCCCAGTCTTTGAAAGTGGATTCTATTTTCCGCTAAGATTTCCTGCCTTGCTTCTACTTTGAAAGTCTAGTTTGCCTTTTCGATGAATGAACGGCAGGCGGTTGTAATCGGGGGTGGGGCGGCCGGTTTTTTCTGTGCCATTTCCATTGCTGAATTTAACCCTGACATCAGGGTGTTAATTCTTGAGTCCGGAAAGCAAACTCTCCGCAAAGTCAAAATTTCTGGGGGAGGTCGATGCAACCTTACTCATCACTGCTTTGAACCTCAATCTCTTGTAACGAATTACCCAAGGGGACAAAGAGAATTACTGGGTCCTTTTTTTCAGTGGCAACCCAACGATATGATTCGCTGGTTTCATAATCGGGGTATTTCAACCAAAATAGAAGAGGATGGACGAGTCTTTCCTTCATCCAACTCGTCTCAGTCTATAATCGAATGCTTCGAGTCTCAGGCTCGGGGTGTCGGAATTCAAGTAATCAAGAACTCACCCGTTACCAGTTTTGGGTACTCTGAAGGAAAGGGATTATGGGAAGTGAATACAGAGAAAGGAGTAAGCTATTCTGCATCTCACTTGTGTGTCGCCTGCGGAACCCTTAAACATTCAAAGATTTCGTCATGCTTAGAAAAACTGGGGCATTCAATTTCTCCTCCTATTCCCTCTTTGTTTGCCTTTAATATACCCAATCATCCCCTTGCAAAACTGTCGGGGTTGTCCTTGCCCAACGCAAGGGTAAGCATTCCTTCTCTCAGAATTTATCAGGATGGTCCTATCCTTGTTACCCACAGAGGGGTTAGCGGGCCCGCAGTCATAAAACTTTCATCATGGGCTGCCAAAGAACTTTTCCAAAAAAATTATAGGTTTACGATTGAGATCAATTGGCTTGGTGCCCCCGAAGACTCGATAAGTACTGAGACTATCAAAAATGTAAGGGCCCAAAATCCCAAAAGTTCAATTGCCAAGTGCCCTTTTAAGGTCATCCCCAAAAGGCTTTGGCAGAAACTACTGCAAATACACAATATCCCACCTGATATCACTTGGTCTCACCTGTCCAGGCAGCAAGAGGAAATAATCTGGGGTGGCTTGGTAAAGTTTTCTTTGCCTGTCGAGGGTAAGACCACAAACAAAGAAGAATTTGTGACCTGCGGGGGGGTAACATTAAAAGAAATAAATTTCAAAACCATGGAGAGCAAAAAGATAGAGAAATTATTCTTTGCTGGAGAATGCCTTGATATTGACGGTGTAACCGGTGGCTTTAATTTCCAATCTGCCTGGACAACTGCAAGATTAGCCGCAAAGGAAATATCGAAATAGATTTTAATTCATGGAATTGTAATAATTTGCTTTTTAAAGAAGCAAATCAATGGTCTTAAACTTTTTGATCATACTGACCATATTTCAGGATTACATCTTAAATACATTACTGAGACTTTATTGTTACAACTCTAAAGGGTGATCTGGTTTTTGTTGCGCGATCTATACTAATTCCATGAAAAAGTTGAGAGTGCTCATGTTGCATTGCTTTTACATAGTACGAGAGGAAAAGAAGCTCAATGAATGTAAAAGTATTTTTCATTATTCATAATCCCTACCATTATTAATGAAAAAAATAGCTCAAATCCTTATTCTAGCAATTGCACCTGCTTTTCTCTTAGGTAACTCCTTCCTCACTCCAAGTGTATCCCACACTTCTGCACTGAGCCCGGCTGACAGGTTTGACGAGAGTGCCTCAGAGATCCCTGCGTTTGATCCAATAACAAACCGTGTATTTGTCAGTAACGACGCCACCACATCTCTTGATGTTTTGGAATTGGATTCAAACGAAAGCACTGTGGCTCCAACATTAACTTATAAATTTAGTATCGACCTGTCATCCATTGGTGGTGGCGTGAACGCAGTTGCGGTGAAGAATGGACTGGTTGCTGTTGCGGTTCAAAACAGTGACAAGCAGGCAATTGGCAAGGTTGCGATATTCAGCACTACCATCTCAGAAGGAGATGCCCCTTTGGCCACTCCTCTTGTTGGTTCATTACCTGATCATCTTACATTCACCAATGATGGCTCTAGAATCGTTGTGGCTAATGAAGGGGAACCAAATGACGATTATGACAACGATCCCCACGGATCAATTTCTATCATCAATCTTTCTGGTTCCTCCGGTACAGGCATAAGCACAAATGTCACGACTTTAGATTTCACATCCTATAATTCCAAGAAACAGATGCTCATAGGGAAGGGCGTCAGAATATTTGGAAATGATGGCAATGCAACGGTAGCAGAGGATTTAGAACCAGAATATGTGGCAATTACTGAAGATGACTCTAAAGCATTTGTTACCTTGCAGGAAAACAATGCTTTCGCAGTGGTTGATTTAAACGCCTTGAAAATCACAGATATTCTTCCTTTGGGCTATAAAGATTGGGGAAGACTTGGCCTATCTTTTGATGCTTCTAATAAGGATGATGATATCGGTGATGGGTATAACCCATTTCCTTGGCGCGTTTTAGGAATGTACCAACCAGACTCCGTTGTCTCTTACAATGTAAACGGGAAAAACTATTTTATCACTGCCAATGAAGGGGATGCCCGTGATTACAAAGGGTACAGCGAAGAGAAACGTGTCGAAGATCTTGATCTTGATTATAACAACACCGCTTATTTTCCAACCATTAGCCTGGCGGATATGGCTAAGCTCGAGGGTTTGCAAAAAGCTCACATTTCCAATGTGGATACCAGTGCCTCCTTCTTGGCCGATATT
>CBFIFQ010000099.1:0-5315 GCA_965661905.1 Opitutales bacterium | reverse complement strand
GAGACCCATAATTGGATGTCCATTTTAGGTTCCAGGCACCAAACTTATATTTGGACAAATCATTGGCTTCCGGCGGGCTGAGGGCTTCATAAAACCCAACTTCGATCCGGTCCTTCTTTATCTTCAAAGAACGGGGAAGATGCACCGGTTTCCCCGTGTATCGAATACGATCAAACCCACCAGAACCTTTGGCGTTTGTCTGCCAACCCTTGAGCCCGGACACATAAAGCTGCCCATCCCCCGGGTTGATCCGTGCCCGCATCGCACTGCTTGAGAGCTCGATGGGGATACGGGATACTCCCCCCTGCATCTGCCCATTTTTTTCTTCTTTGAGCACCACGTAGAGTTTGCTTTGCCCATAGGACATGTGCAGGAGTTGATCCTTCAAAGGCCCCCACTTGTCACTGGTTACCCAGACCTGCCCACCGCCGGAGTTGTCCACCCCGCGCTTTTTACTCATCCACACCAGCGGCTTCGGTGATTCCTGAGGAAAGTGCTGAAAACCGGCACGCTTCATAAACGACCTTCGGTATTCCCCCCAGTCGGAATAGGGGATTTCATAGCCCTCAATGGCTGAACTCTTAAGTTCACGGTCACCCCGGTAAGAATCCACCACCCCGTTAAAACTTCCGGGCTTTACCCAGTTGAGAGGTGCTGTGGGCACAAAGCTTCCCTCGTTGTCCCCCGTGGTCACCTCCCCATTCGGTCCGACTCCGATTCCATTGGGTGCCCGAAACCCACTGGCAAAAATAGACAGTTCATCTCCGGAAGGAGAAATTTTCAGGACGCACCCATGGTGCCTGCCCAATCTTTCAAAACCCGCTCCACCTGCCCGCACCGGGCAACCCATACTGAAGTAGAAGTTACCCTCCGGGTCGGTTTGTAAATCGAAACAAAAGGCATGAAACCCTTCGGTGGCATCCCAGTCATTATTAAAATTCTCCAGAAAATCAGCCTCGCCATCTCCATTGAGATCATGGAAGCGGGTGATCTGGTTGTCTCCCACCGTATAGATTTTTTCATCCACGATCTTCAGGCCCAAGGGCTCATGCAGACCCGTGGCAAAACGCTTCCATTTCACCTTCTGCAATTGATCATCTATCCCGCTTACGATCCAGACATCCCCATCCCAGGTACATACGGCGGCAGATTTCCCATCGGCAAAAAAATCGAAGGCACCAATCCGCATGCCCCGGTCGTATTGATTGTTGAAAGGTATACCAATGCGGTCGACCACATAGGCATTCTGATCATTGGTGGAAAGCTCCCCTTTTGTAACCATGGGATCCCCCCACTGGGCAGCCCCCCCCTGGGTTAGAGCAGATAAGTTCTCTGCCCGCCCGGCAACGGCTTGAATGGCTGGCTGGTAAGCAGGATCCCCTGCCCAGATACCAATCTTGGTGAGGTGTTTACCCTTGGGCAGATGAAGCAGAATTAAACCATCTTCAAAGGAAAGCTTGGACTCTGCAGGTCCATCCGTAACCAGAAAATTACATTTTTGATCTCTCCAGGTTAGCGACCAAGTAGCCGCTAATTTCCTGGCACTTTCACCTTGTGCCAACACCGCAGTCGAAGACTCGGATAAATCGGTTTCAAGCGTCCGGGTAAAGGCTTCAAAACCCTGCCCGGAAACATATCCTGGCATATCCAACACATTGCCTTTCCCAACACTGTAGGAAAAAACAACGCGACCATCATGCACATAGTGGCCCTTAAAGTGTGCCCAATCTTTGGGAAGGGATCCCATCGGAGGAAAGGATTTGTAAGGCTTAGGCCGGGGATCATCAAAGTTCCCCGCTTTGGCCCACCCTGGACGAATACCAGTTTGGAAAAGGTTGTGCTCATACTTGGTGACCGCAGCACTTCCATGAGCCCCTCCGAAAGGCATACCCTTGGTTGCCAAGCTCTGTGGATTCATCCAGGCAAAGGAGTATGAAAGGGTCTCACTATCGAATACCATCACCGCCCGGCGGTCCGGGCCAAGAGGTACGAGATGGGCCCGGGGGATGATATAGGCAGACCCAGCGGAGGTTGTCTCTATGGCTGTGGATACCACCGGCCCAAACCGTTTGGTAAAGAAACCTTTTTTTGCAGTATGCTTCGGTTTGGTAACCTGTTCTGGTTTATGGGCAAGGGCGTGCTCGATCACCTCCTCGGCAATCTGTTTGATCTGCTCATCGGTGAGATCAAGATGCCCACCCTTTGCCGGCATCTTTACGAGGGACTGGGAATCGGGCGGACTCCCATAGGTGATAAACTTCACCACTGCATCCAGTCCTCCCTCCCTGACCACCTTCGATGTAAGCAAACTGGGAAACACTCCCCCAACCCCGTTAAGGTCGGGGCCATGGCAGGGTGCACAACGCTGGGTAACCAAAGCAGAAGGGTCCGACTTGGCAGCCAGGGTGGAAGCTAGGGAAATCAATGGAAGAAGAACTTTAAACAATTTCATTGGGCGGGGGAAAGAGTGGTGGCAGGAGCTGAAGCGGTGCTATTTTTTCAGTGGCGTGTGGGCCTCGTCCATGCAGGACTTCATCCTGGCAACGATTTTCGGATGTTTGTCTGCCAGGTTTTTTGACTCCCCGGGGTCCTTACTCAAATCATAGAGTTCGATTTTTCCGGTGCGGTTATTCCATTTTTTCCAACCACGGAGTACACCCTTCCACTTGCCCATACGTACCGCTTTGTCGTGATCCTTGGTCTGGGGGTGTTCAAAGTAAAGATAGTCATGCTCTGGCTGCTCCCCTCCGACAAGTGAGGGAAGAAAAGATATACCGTCTGCCTGCCTGGGAGTGGGCTGCCCGGTAAGCTCGGCCATGGTGGGCATCACATCCCAGAAGGCACTGATGTGATTACTGGTGGTTCCGGGCTTGATCTTACCCGGCCAGCGGGCCAGAAAGGGAGAGTTGATTCCGCCCTCATAGAGGTCGCGCTTGATACCGCGCAGGGGACCATTGGAGTCCCAGAAGTTTGGGTTGTGCCCCCCCTCCATGTGGGTCCCGTTGTCACTGGCAAATAAGACCAGGGTGTTTTCGTCCACTCCAAGATTCTTTAAAATATCAAGGAGACGGTTCACTTGGTTGTCAAAATTTTCCATCATCGCGGCATAGCCGGCGATCGGATTTACCACATCCGGGCAGGGCTCTCCGGGGCCGGCTCCATATTTGCCAATCCGTTTATCAAACTCGGGGTATACCTTACGCCATTTCTCGTGCAGTTCCTTGGGTGCATGCATGGCGGCGTGAGGGACCGCGGTGGGGATGTAACAAAAAAACGGTTCTTTCTTTTTTACACTTTGGGTAATGAAGGCAAAAGCGTCCTCCATGATCAGGTCATGGATATAAGTCCCTTTCTCCAGGGGGATTTCCTTCCCGTCCCGCACAATACTGGTGGGGTAATAGGTGTGGGCAATCATCTGATTTTTCCAACCCGTGAAATGATCAAAGCCGTGCGTCATTGGGTTTTGAGCCCCAGCCTCATGGGTGTGCCCCAGCCCCCACTTCCCAAAGGCACCGGTGGTATATCCGGCATTTTTAAAAATTTCCGCCAGGGTGGTCATGGCTGGGTCCAGGGCAAGACCGGGCTCATGCCCATTTCCCCGGCAATGCACCCTGCCCGGGTGCTGCCCGGTCATCAGCACCGCCCGGGAGGGGGAGCACACGGTGTTCCCCGAGTAATGGGAAGAAAACTTCATGCCCTCCCTGGCCAGGCGATCAATACCGGGGGTCTTTAACTTTTTCTGCCCATAACACCCGAGGTCTCCCTTGCCGAGGTCATCCGCCAAAATGTAGACCACATTGGGCGACTGCTTCGCCTGGGAAAAAACAGCTAAGGCAACGGTGAAGATTAAAAAGGTGGGAAAAAATATCCTAAAAACTTTCATAAATCGCAGACTGCCCAAAAGCTTATTTTTCGGCAAACCCATATTTGATTTTCAGGGGGATTTATAACAAATGGATTCCATCAATTGATAGCATGCCTCCACCTAGAAAGATCAGGGGAGAACAGGACCCGTAATCAAGATGCCTGGCATGACAAACTTCCAGGTATTTGACCATGAAGGGAGGGAAGAAATTGAGTTTACCTTTTTGATCATTGCGATGAAGGAGCGGAGTGATTGGTGAGGACCCGCGGTTTGCCACTGGCTTCCAGCCCTCGCGATCGCAAAACCTGCAAGGATGAAAGCTTCTTACTTCTTTCGGTATTGACCCTGAGATTCCTCCACAAGGTCGCCCTCCACATATTGATGAATAAGTCCAGAAATGAATGTCTGGTAGGGGATTCCCCTTTGAGCCGCTTTTCGTTGGATACCTATCAAGTCATGGCTACTTAATCTGATATTGATACGCTTGTCCTTCTTAAAGGTTTTTTCCCCAGCTTGTTTTAGCATAGCCAGCAAACCCTCGGAAGGATCCTCTGTTTTTAAAAAGCCCCGATCATAAGCATCCGAGATTTTCTTTTCTTCTTTATCCATTTTTTTTCCTTTCCTGTAAATAGTCCTTGGTAGCCTTTCGATTAGGAAATGCGGTCTTAAGAAAGATTATTTCCGCATCCAATACAAAAGGAACGAGATATATATAATCATCAATTGGCACCAGGAATAGTTTTTGATTTTGATATTTTTTCTGATTTGAGTGTGCCGCTACTTTCCAAACTTTTCCCTCCGCTAATAGCAATGAGATTTCCTCGAAAGAAATACCTCTATTTCTCTTGAGCCATTCATTCTTTTCCGGATTCCAGTCAAATTGCATTCAAACTTCTAATGTATGCCTTTTAGGCATCCAGTCAAGAGGGTTTTAGGCTTCATGGGTGGAGTACAGAGAGGGTGCCGTTCGATTGTTGAAAAACAGTGGATCGCCACGGGCTTCGAGCCCTGGCGATGACAAGCATAAGATCAACCTGGCACCCATGGAGGAGACTTTCGAAGTACTTTACTCTACTCATCTCCTCCACTAGTTCATCCCACAGCTGGGTTTTGCGAAGCCAAATTATATTTTGACAACGCAGGACCAAGACGCGTTTCCTATTTTGGCTTTATGAAAAATCCATTCCACTAAAACCAACACGGAAGCCAACACGGAAGCCGATATTGTTGTTGCGGTTGCTCGGGGTGTTGCTGTTGCGCTTAGCCGAACGCAGGTTCGCCCCGTCGTTGTTCCAGGAACCACCCCGTTTGACCCGATTCGAGCCCGATGCCCTCGTCTTGCGCCCTAAATACATGATCCTATACACATTTTTTAAATGCCTCCCTGTAAGTTGATCAGGTTGGACAGGCTGCCAAACCCCAACAGGCACTGGTGTCTCTGTTGAAGTTC
>CBFIFQ010000098.1:0-5407 GCA_965661905.1 Opitutales bacterium | reverse complement strand
TTTTTTGGGTCAAGTTAACTTTGACGCCGTGCAGATGTCGAGTATAGCTTTTTCGATTTCAGGCTTGTCCAAGATATACGCAATGGGAGAATCCGAGGTAGTCGCCTTAGACCATATCTCTTTGGTGGTCCCTCAGGGAGATTATGTTGCAATCATGGGGCCATCAGGCTCAGGTAAAAGTACCTTATTAAATATTCTCGGTTGCCTTGACCGTCCAACGGAAGGGGAATATGAAATTAATGGAGAAGAGGTGAGTCATTTTTCCGATGAGAAGCTTTCGGAACTAAGGGGACAAGCGATTGGTTTTGTTTTCCAATCCTATAACCTAATTCCCTATCTCAATGTAGATGAAAATATTTCCCTGCCCACTCATTATAATGGGAAAGAAAAATCAGTTTCTTCCAACCCTGCTCATCTTGCCACCTTAGTTGGCTTGGAAGAGCGTCGGGGGCACCGGCCGCAACAACTTTCGGGCGGGCAACAGCAACGGGTTGGGATCGCTCGTTCACTGGCAAATGACCCGACATTTATTTTAGCGGATGAGCCCACGGGAAATTTAGATACCCAAACAACAAAGGAAATCCTCAACTTGTTGGATAATCTAAATGAAGAAGGGAAAACCATAGTCTTGGTCACTCATGAGGAAGAAGTGGCGAAGCGAGCTCGACGGGTGGTGAGGATGCAAGATGGGTCAGTTGTTGAGGATCAGCGTGTTCGTGATCCTGTGCTTGTGAGCTCTGCTAACCCCAGCAATGTATCGGATCAAAAAAATTTACAGAACCCGGTGCACCCGCTCCAAAATGTATGGAGGGTTTTGGGCAAAGGGGCGTGTCAAAGCATCCTCACTCACCCTCTCCGGTCGATTCTTACCGGACTTGGGGTTTTTATTTGCGTGGTCAGTGTGCTATGGCTTCTGGCCATAGGGGAAGGAATTGCCCAAGAGGCAGAGAGTGAAATTATGCAACTGGGAGCCAATAATATAATTATTGCCAGCAAGCGCCCATCAGAGTCTGAGAGGTCAAGTAAAGGCCAATATTTTTATTCCTATGGTCTTACTCATAATGATTATAAAAAACTTATTCAAAGTGTTCCCCATATTCAGGCATCTTATCTCACCCGGGAATTAGATCGCAGGACAATTTTCACGAAAGATGGGAAGAAGCGAGCGGAACTATTGGGCTGTCTGCCAAATTACCGAAACCTTCATAATCTCGTGGTTACCCGCGGTCGCTTTTTAACTGACGAAGACAATCGGGCCAAGGCCGAGGTGTGCGTTTTGGCCAATAAACTCTCCAGGATACTTTTCCCTTTTGGTGATGCCATCGGCAAAACTATCAATATAGGCGGTAACTTATATCAGGTCGTGGGGGAAGTCGCACCTAGGACCAACCTGAAGGATGATGGCGATTTAGGCTTTAAGGAGATGTTTGGAGACAATGTGTACCTCCCGATCGAAACCATGTGGTCTAAAATTTTCGATTATGCCTTTCGTGGCTACGACGGAAGTCCTTTGCTTTCGAAAATCATTCTTTCCATTGATGACCAGGAAAAACTACTCACAGTTTCCAATATGATTGAAAGCATCCTGGATGGAGACCATGGAATGGAAGACTTTAAGATAACCGTACCTCTTGAACTGATGGAGCAAGCCGAGCGGGCCAGGTTGACTTTTATTTCATTAATGGGACTGGTCGCTGGAATTTCATTATTTGTGGGAGGTGTGGGGATTATGAATATTATGTTGGCCACGGTCACAGAAAGAACTCGGGAGGTGGGAATTCGTCGGGCTCTTGGGGCAAAAAAGAAGGACATAATCTTACAATTTCTTGTCGAAACCGTAACCTTGACCGGATTGGGTGGGGTGACGGGCATAATGGCCGGTTTTCTCTGTCAGCCCGCTTATACGATGATCTTAGGCTTTATTGAAAAATGGACACCTGTCATTTATGAATCCCTCCCTTTGTCTATGCAAAATATGAGCCCAGTTTTAGTCTTTTGGTCTTTCCCTGTGGTCTTTGTCGTGGCGGTTCTAACCGGCGTCCTTTTTGGCCTGTATCCCGCAAAGAAAGCATCTGAGATGAACCCTGTCGATGCCCTGCGGCATGTGGCTTGAGTAAAGATTAGTTTTGCCTTATTAAGGGGCGTAGAAATCTTTGATATCCTTGTTTGCCAATGGATGTAAAGCGCGAGTCCGTGGTCCCAGGCCAGGGACCCCCATGGTGAGTGGCAATCCCTGGGACTACGCCGGGGGGGAATCCATTGTAGAGCAATCGACCGGTTTTTGATTCAAGGATGGGGAAGATTCTTTCGGCAAGCCGGTGGTCTTTTCTGGTTCCATGAAGGGAGGCGGTCAGGCTACCGTCTAGAGATTCAGCAATCTCCATGAATTGGTTTTCATCTTTTACGGATACAAGCATGGAGCAGGGCCCAAATGCCTCAGCTCGAAGGCTTTTATTTTGAAGGAATGTGTTGCCCTCCATTTTGAAAATTTTAATTCTCCCTTTTTCCTTCTTGGTCTCCTTACTTGATGAGCAAAATAATTCAATTTGTCTCTCGAGTCGCAAGCACGATGCTTCATAGGTACCATGGATTTCAGCATTTAACATCCGCAGGGTAGCTTGACCTTGAATTGCCTCATGCAATGCCTTCAGGAAATCTTCAGTTATCGAAGATTGTAGAATAAACAGAGCTCCGGGCTTGGTACACATTTGTCCGGCAAAAAGATTGACTGCCTGAACATAATCTTTGGCCAGTTCCCTTCCACCCGACTCTACGGCGTGGGGCAGTGCAAATACTGGGTTTAAGCTTCCCATCTCTGCATAGAAGGGGACGGGCTCTTTCCTTTCCTGATTGATTGCGTGAAGAGCCGAGCCACCTGTGAGAGACCCAGTAAAAGCGATTGCAGAGATCCCGGGGTGCCTGACTAGGTGTTGGGTCACTTCCTTTTTTTGCCCATGGAGGAGTTGAAAGCAGTGGGGAGGCATATCGGAATGTGCAATGGCTCGGTACACCGCATCCGCAAGCACTTGGCAGGTTTGTGGATGTCCAGGGTGAGATTTTACAATCACTGGACACCCTGCTACAAAAGCACTTATGGTATCCGTTCCGACCACTGAGATAGCCAGGGGGAAGTTGCAGGCCCCAATCACTGCAACCGGACCAAGGGGAATCATCTGAATATGTTCTTTTCCCCTGCTGTCGGTTGGATCTAAATTTGCCTGGAAGAGATCGTGCTCCTTACAAAGTTTGGAGAAGTTTTCAATTTCTCCAAGTGTTCGTTCAAATTCCATGGATAATCGCTTTTTACCCAGGGCGGTCTCATGATCTGCAATGCCTAGGATTGTCTCTTTTTCTCCCTTGAGCTCTTCCTTGATTTGTCGGAGAAAGTTTGCCCTGTGGTCGCCGGATGACTTCCGGAAAGGCTGAAAACAGGCATCAGCACATGCTACAGCCTGGTCAACTTCTTCAATTGTTGCATCAGATAGGGACATGACGACTGAGTCGTCTACTTACAGATACATGCTGTCATAGATGTCAGCAATTTTTCTAATGGCGAGGGCATAGGCCGCAGTACGGCGATCCTGAATTTGGTTATTCATATCCTCCTGTTCCTTGATTTCACTATATGCCTCCCGCATTGTATCCTCAAGGCCTGAGCGAACTAAATTAATTTCATTGGGACCTTCGAGAAGTTTGTCCTTGGCGCTGCTGTCAATCGGTTTCCCGATCGCTCCTTCAATTAATTCAATCACTCGTTCATTTTGAGCTTCAGCGAATCTTCGATCCATTCTCCCAAATCGCACATGCGATAAATTTTTAAGCCATTCAAAGTATGAGACTGTCACGCCGCCAGCATTTAAGTAAGTATCAGGAATGATGAATATTCCTTTTTCCTGAATGATTTGATCCGCTTCAAACGTGAGGGGGCCGTTGGCAGCTTCCGCAAGAACTTTACAGGAGATGCGCGGGGCATTTTTCTCGTGGATGACACCCTCCATGGCCGCGGGAATCAATACATCACATGGGTGTTCAAGAAGAGTTTCGCCTGTGCTCGAAAAAATTGCATTTGGAAAACCTTCCACCTTACCATGTTCTTGCTTGTATTGGTATACAGACTCAACATCCAACCCGTCTTCGCAAAGTAAGGAACCATCTCTTTCAATGATTCCAATGATTTTGGCACCATCTTCTTCCTGCAGAAATTTTGCAGCATGGTAGCCGACATTACCCAATCCTTGGATGATAAAAGTTTTCCCTTCAATACCCATACCTAAACCTGCTTTTTTTACATCGTCCGGGGTGCCGAAGAATTCTTTCAGGCCAAACTGTACACCCCGGCCTGTGGCTTCCACTCTTCCTTCAACGCCTCCAAAATGGACTGGTTTTCCGGTGACGCAACCTTGGGCGTTAATGTCGGAGGGGTGAAGCTTTTGGTATTCATCCGCAATCCATGACATGGTGCGCTGTCCTGTGCCCATATCGGGGGCAGGAACATTAAGCCCGGGGCCCAAAAATCCGCGCTTATCCAATTCCTGAGCAAATCGTCTGGTGATATGTTCGAGTTCTTCGAGGGAATATTTCTTGGGATCGATCTTGAGCGCTCCTTTAGATCCAGCATAGGGAACATTTACAATGGAACATTTATAGGTCATGAGTGCTGCCAGGGCTTCGACCTCTTGCTGGTCAGCAAAAGGCGCGTATCGGATTCCCCCTTTAGCGGGAAGGATATGTTCGCTGTGGGTCGCCCTCCACCCTGTAAAAATTTCATAACCTCCTCTTAGTTCCACCCCGAATTTCATTTCGCAGATGGCGTTGCAGGTACGAATCTGTCGGGCCAACCCCTTGGGTAATTCTAAGGCCTTGGATGCCCGGTTGAAATATAAGTCTACACTTTCAAGAAAAGATATTGGACCTTGGCTATTCATTCAACTTACAACGATTGTTGCCCCATGATAGTGAGGGCAAGTTTTGTCAAGTTGTTTGCCTCCCCAATCATTTTAGCTGAACTTTTAGCCAATAAATTTGATCTGGCTAACCGGGTAGATTCCAATGCGTAATCCGCATCCACAATGCGAGATTCCGCGAGTTCAATATTTTCATAACTCGTGTAAAGGTCATGGGTTTCATTCAAAATTCTGTTTTGAGATGCTCCATTTTGAGCAATGGCATCCGACATAACATCGATAAACCCATTGAATTCTGAAAAAGTGAAATCATTTAATGAGTAAATGGTACCATCGGTCAATGATGCTTCATAAGTATCGTAATTAATTGTAATTGTACTTCCGTAAACAGTGTTTGCGTTGATTTGCGATGGATCATCAGGATCAAGTTGATTACCTTTATTTACGATGAACTTTAGGTCTGCAGATGGGTTGCTTGCATTGATTGCAAAATCCAGTTCAAC
>CBFIFQ010000097.1:0-5802 GCA_965661905.1 Opitutales bacterium | reverse complement strand
CTCCGTGTTTGTCGCCACACTCTTGGCAATTTCTTCCTGCGTTAAACCTGAGTCCTTAGCGGTCTTCACGATTTTCCCTGCATCACCAATATTGGTAAAGAGATTGGTAGCACTTGCCGCATCTGTTGTGTCGACCTGATCCACGACGGCTTTCATTTCAACCGAAATGTCAGCATTCACGGCGACATCAGAAATAGCCTGGGTTAAATTGATATTTTCGTTATCTTCACCGCTTTGTTCAATTGATTCAAAGACTGCGGCAGTCTCTTCAGCAGTTTCTGGGTTAGAAAGAATTCCAGAGTAAGCACCGCTATCCTCTACTCCAACTTCTTTTGCCTTCTTCACATTGGATTTGGTGGCAGGTGCTTTTTCAGCATTTTCCGCGGTTTTTTCAATCAATGATGGGTCTTTAATCCCAAGGGTATCCATTTCGATAGTTACATCAACCACATCAACCAGATTTCCAGTGAGAGCCTCAACGAAAGAATCAGTATCTTTACCAAGCTCGGATACTGTAGTTTCAACTTCTTGCTCGCCCGCTACAATTTTGGATTCTAATGCGTCTATCTGCTCCTGTAGCGAAATTTCATCACCGTCTGAGTTTCGGCGAGACAAACGACTTTTTAAAGTAGCTAGTTCTTCTTTATCTGCCTCAATCTGAGCCTCCTTTGCTGCAATTTCAGACTCTTTTGAGCTCTTATCTGCTAAAGATTTGGCAGAGAGCTGGGTAACTTCCACAAAAGAATCTGATTTGGCAACCTGCTCTGGGTCATTTAAGTCAATTAATCCCGCCTTACCTAAAGCAACTGCTTCTTTTGTCCCATTATCATCGCCGAGACCTTTAGATGCACCTTTTCTCTCATCGTCGGACTCATTTAGCTCATCCTCTGAAGGTTCATCCGCCTCGGGGACAGTTGCATCAGAACTATCTGGGCCACTATCCATTTTAATACCCATGGCCTCACCAGCCGCTTCTAAATCTGCTTGGATGGCACTCATCATAGCTGGCGAAACCCTCCCTAATTGCATGGGGAGCATCACGCCATTGGGACCGATACCGGAAGCAAGGCTTTGGCCAGGTCCAAGTAGAGTTGGTAGACCGCCTCCCCTCGGAGTAAAGGCAATTTCACCACGAAGCATGGCCGTCTTTTGTTGAAAGCCACCGTCAGGCATTTGCATAACAGAAATGGCAGGGACTGTACCCCGGATACCCGCTGTACCAACCGGGGATTCGATATTGAAGCTGGATTGTTTATCAAGTTTTTTGACATCCACCACCATGTCTCCAATCTCAATATCAATGACGACATTTGATTTACTTGGCTCACCTTTCAACTCCGAAAGGTTTGTTTTCGACATATCAAATTTCTCTTGGGTAAACTTTTTAATATTGAGTGAGGACTCTGCCTTAATGGTGGCAATCGTTCCGTTGGTAAGTAGCAAAACCATTTTGGAAGCTGTTCCCGTTTTTACCGTGTGCCCATCATAAATGACTCCCCCTGCGACTACCTTACTGCCATCCAAAGGTTTTTGCGTATCGTTGTTAACCACAGTCACTTGGCCTTCAACACTCGCGATGATCAGTGCGCCTTTGGTTGAAATCTCTTCTGCAAACGATAAAGCAAAGGAAAAAAGAAATAAGGAAAGAAGCGGTAAGGTAGTATTGAAGAACTTCATGATAGATATGCTGACATGTTAACTAATCGTATTGTTACTATATGGAGACATTAGCCATTGAACAGAAAAAAATACAATCAAATTTCATTATTGATTTATCTTGTAAACTTTACCCCACGCTGTCGAGTAAACTTTTTCAAATAAATGCCCGGGTAAATCCTCCATCAAAAAGCCTTGAATTAAAACACTTTGAAAGGCTTCATTATCCATAAAAAACCAAGCTTGGCGCATTTCATAACCTTTCGCAGGGATTTCTAAACGGGTACCACCTTTATATAAAAATTCTTCAGCTTCATTGTAGATAGAAGATAATAAACGGGGGTTTATGCCAAACATCTGTGCTACTTGAGATAATGTTTTCCCCTGCTCAGGAACTGTGTAAGTGCTCCCACCTGCGAAGACAGGAATATTGGATTGGATAAGGTGGTACCGTGGGTTTTCTACTTCCTGGGAAGGCATTTTTATCATCTTTCCGGTCTTAGTATCATGAAGGCGCCGATGAAAAGAAAAGGGGATTTTATCTGGAGAGCCAGGGATCGTGGCCAAATTTTGTTTCAGATCGACCTCAATTTTATAATTACCTCGCATGTGAAGGTTTAGCTTCCCAGGATTCCCACTAACCCAATCAGCCTGAACCATGAAGGGCTGGCGAACAGGGTTCGCCCCTTTCTCAAAATCGGGATGTTTAAACGTTTGCAAATCAAAACGATCAAGAAGAAAACGGCGGGCAAAGGTAGACCTGGATGCCGAAGAACTAAGGATGACAATTTCTTTCGTTTCTTTAACATAAAGGAGTTTATAAGTGGAGGAAGGATTCGCTGAAACTGGTATAGTTAAACCGTCAAACTCGAGAATTTCAATGGGTTGAGGTGTTTCTCCGTCACCGTTGGTACCCAAAAACAAATTGTAAGGAATGATACCACTACTTGGCTTCTCCACACGAAGCTGCCCTCTACGGTCAATACGAAACCCACCGTCAAACACAATCGATGAACCTTCTCTTCTCCCATTTCGAAGGATTGTGACTGGGGGACTCTTTAAATTTTCGCCACTCAAGTCCTTGGGGAAATATAAATTCCGGGAACTAAAGCTTAGGATGGTGGGGAAAATGCGTAAAATTTCGTAAGGCAAAAACAAGAACATGTCCCTTGTTTTAGGAGGGAGCTCAAAATTTGGTTTACGCAGATCCTCCAGCAACCCCCGGTAAAAAACGGAGTCGGACTGGCCATCCTTAAAAATCGCCTGCACCGCAGTCCTATACTCCGGTTCTCCCTCTTCAATATCTTGTTGAACCTGTACAAATGCTTCCGTTTTTAATCTCGCCAGCCTGGAAGCCTGTAAAGGTGAATTGGAACGAAGGATTTCAGATGTCAAATAATTATCATAAGTCTGATGAGCGGGAGAAGTGAAACTCCTGAGGTCGCCATAATACCAACAACCCGACCCGTAATCCCACCAGGTCACAACAAAGTCTTCCGGATTGGATGCTTTGTTTAAGGCCTCTAAAACTTCAATGGTCTCCGTTGGATAAACCACATGGGAATGATAGTTTTGAGCATGTTTCACATTGGGTGCGGCCAAGGCAGCAATCACCGGGAATGCACAAACTAAAGTGAGCCAAGATAAAATCGTGGCTTTTTTAGCCGAATACTTACCGCCCAAGAAAATTTTCCTGACAAGGGTCCAAAGCACAAGTAACAGCAAAAAGCTTACTCCTATAGAGGCAATATTCCCAACATGAACGGTAAACCTCAAACCTACCGATCCCTGAAAGCAATAATAGGCAATCGCAGCAAAGGGGAAAATAAGGCAAAACTCCCAATACCGGATAACGAGAAAAAACAGGCCAATAAAGCCCAAGATGGAGGCAGAAATAAGGGTAATAGATTCACGATCTTTGGCAGATAAGCACCTCGGACATGAACAAGATGGAATGTCTGATAAAATCCGGTTTCGTACCACCTCCTTTGGCACTTCACTCGCCTCCCGGATTGTGGTTCGGACATCTAAAAAATTAAAGGAATACTTTTGGGCACCAGATGTGACCGCATTGCTCTTACTAATCACGGAATAACCCTTCAATTTACCGGTAAGCTTAGACCATGTACCGGAATATGGACCCACACCAAGAAACGGGGCCGTCCCGATTGCCACAAAGAAAAGTAAAATTCCGGTGCTGTATACTCCTACTTTCAACCTCAATCTCCCGGCTTTATTTTCGGGAAAAAGGACTGCTCTAAAAATTGAGAAAGCTAAAAAAACTGCAACCGGAGGAAGCAGGGCACATAAAGATTTCCCAAAGTTCTCCCCCACTACCCTACCTGCGAACCAATTATCGGCGTAAAGAACCCACGACATGCAGAGAACACTCGCCAGGGTAAAAGGAAGGGATTTTATATCCCAAAAACTGGATGACTTTCTTTGGCTCCAATAATCCAGCCCCAATAAAAGCAGGCGGTAAGCTATAAAGACAATGGCCAATGAGCAGGTTATTGCCTGTACGGAACCGTAAAAGAAGCAGCCGACCAGCAAAGATATGGTGGCAGCTAAAAGATATCCGATTGATTCTTTTCTTGAGGCCGCAAGGAGGAAAAAAAGAGAAAAAGCGGGAGAAGTGATCGAAAACATATCCGTGTCATAATAGCCTGCAAGGGTGCGGTTGTAATAACTGTGCGTCACACCGGCTAAGCAAGCCGCAAAGAAGCCCCATACGCTGGTACCATAAAGACGCCCGATTAGAACAATCGGAACACAGACAAGTCCAGCAATATAAACAGGCAACCAGAGCAGCAGTTCCTCGATGGTAAAAGACGGGTAAATCTTTAAAATCCAATAAGGAAGGGCGGTAATCATCCCATTTAAATAAACATCAGGGATAAGATGATTGTCCTGATGTTTACCAAAACTGGCTTTCTGCACAATACTCCCAAAGTAGAAACTATCGTGAGTGTTGGGCAGTGCCACCCCGTCCTTAACCATTTCAGGATGAGCAAATACAACTTCACCTTGTTCATTC
Organism: Opitutales bacterium; assembly: GCA_965661905.1. Lineage (GTDB taxonomy): Bacteria > Verrucomicrobiota > Verrucomicrobiia > Opitutales > Seribacteraceae > Seribacter. The sequence continues at coordinate 1,109 of CBFIFQ010000097.1, read as the reverse complement.
AGATAATTTGCCTGGGCAAAATCGATCCATTCCAACCTGACCCAAAAACTAAACAAGTAAGCCGCAATGATAAGAATCAAGGATACAAACCAAGGGGATCGATCCCGGGGTATTTCCAGAAAGCTGGAAAAAGCTCCCCTTTCTTTGATAAAGGAGGATAAGCTTAGACCATTCGGTGGCTTGCTTTCTACTTGATCCTTCTCAGTTTTCGGTGAGTTATAATCTGACACGTATGGGCTGGGATTTTTCTCCCCTTAACGAAACTTTTTGTTTAAGCCAAATAATTTCTTACCAAGGGAAGTGAGCAAGGGGTTGGTTTTGGAAGATGAAAAGTTACTCCCTAAAACTGTTCGGGATCCGGCATGGATCCGGGCACCGAGGTTTTTTACATGAAAGGCGTAGTTGTTATTTACCATAATCCCAAGGAGTTCACCTTTCTGGGAAAATACTAAATCCCCCTTTCCTGGATCAAAAGAACCCGTGAGGAAGGCAAAATGATTATGACTTACCTTAATATACCTGGCATCTTTCTCATCCCGGACAAAATCAGTTTGCCCAAACCTTCCCTGCTTGGAGTCCACAACCACAGCCTCCGAAAAGAGGTAGGGATTCTGGGGAGCATTGAAAAATTCAATATTCGTGGTTTTACGCAAATCAGAAGGGTTGACATAGAGAGGGATGATCAGAATCCGGGGATCATCCATAAACGCAACCTCCTTCACTGTGATTGGCTCTTTAAGTTTGGGGCTGGATATGGTGCCGTTTACTGAGATCAGGGAGCGGGGACGGGGGCTCAAGCGAAATGGGCTATCCTTGGCATGAACTAAGGAATAAGCAAAAGAGCCATCCACCATGATGATGGTGTCCATCACAAACTTGTCTTCTTTTTCCGCACCTAAAAACCCACCCTTATGCTTGAAGGAAAGCTCCAGTTTTACTTTACTCTCCTCATAACGGGTAAATATCTCATTAAGTGAGCGGGTCTGGCGCTCGCTCAACTTCTTAAAGTTTTCCTGCTGCACTGCCGCGGTTTCCTCGACATCTTTCTGTATGCTTTCAACCTGGGTACCCACACCTTTAACGGTATCTTTTACCCCTTTCATGTCCTG
>CBFIFQ010000096.1:0-5891 GCA_965661905.1 Opitutales bacterium | reverse complement strand
ACGCTAATCATGCTACAGCCTGCGTTGGAGTTATTTCAAGCACGGGTGGCATCTCTAGCGTTTCCGGTAGTGGTTCCTATAGTTCTGCCCCGCAGACCATCGTATCTGGTGGTGGGTGGAGAACATCCTCCTCGGGTACTAGTTCAAGAGGAAATGAAGTAGTTGGTGCTAGCGATGGTGTATTCATCAGTCGTGGGTACTCTTCCGGTGTGAAGACTTTTCTTGCCTCCTCAAACCCTAACAACTAACAGTAACACTTTTGCGAATGATGGGCTCCCTGCCCATCTTTGTACGAACTTTTACCACTGTTATTTCTTGTAAGCTTGTTGCATATTGAAGACAGTTGGTAAATTTCTGTAAGGTATTTACACATTTGGGTACAGATTAATTCGGGCATTGGTTTTTTACAACATACATCAAACCAAAAACCTCTTTTTACACTCTATTGCTACATTCAGAGAGGTTCGTATTAGTATTTAAGTAAGTATTGGATTGAACAACAGCAGTAGTTGTTTAACTGGATGATTATTTGAAAGTCGAAGACTTAACTTTTTAAATATTTATCTGCTGTACCAAGAACCATTCGTGAGATCATTATCGAACCTAAAGTAGATTAGGTTGGTACTAGTAGATCTATCCAAATCCACCCAATCCCAAGTAAGTTCTCGCTGGTTGTAGAGATAAGGAAAAGTATTAGAACCTGTCCAACACCATGATTCTAATGTGTCTACCCACAACCACAAAGAGTCAGATGAATTGTCATTTGGCTGAATTTGAATCCAGCCAAGTTTAGTGTGGAAAGACCAATTGTCGTTTATATTTAAATAGGTGCCAAACCAAGCACTTTCCCACCAACTATCGGAGACCAGTACAGACCCTTCTACAGAAGCTTTTGGTATGGAATTAAATATGGCTTCTACTTCTGAGTCTTCGGTAAGAAATAAGAACGTATTGGTTGAGGTTTCATCTTCCACCACTGCACCTTCCCAGCGAACAAAAACATAACCTTCCTGTGCCGATGCTTTAATCTCAGCCCAACCTGTTCCAAAAATACCAGACCCAGATACACTGCCTTTTGAGTAGTCCGCAGTTGAAACCTTAAGGTTGTGAAGGCCAACCTGATCGATTGTAGGCCATTCTGAAGAGTCATAATCAGGATCAACCTTGAAATAAGCGGTAATTTCTTTGTTTTGATTTAAATTAATCTGAGTGTTTGCATCATTGGTGTTTAACACCTCACTTCCTTCCCACCGGTCAAATAAATAGCCTGGGTTTGGCTTTGCAAAAATTGAATGTTTCGGGTTTTGGTTTACAGTGCCTTGTCCAAATGTCCACCCAGAATTGGAAGGAGACTTGTTGATAACTAACTCAACTGGATTGATAGGAGTGAACCGGGCATTAATAATCTGGGAATTGAGTATTTGTAAGCCTAGAGAAAGTTCTCCATCTTCAAATAATTCTCCTGTTGAGCTTGTCCACTTTTCAAATTCATAACCATCAACCGGGATGGCTTGTAGGGAGATAGTATCGCCATGGACTACTGGTCCTTCCAAGAATTCCCCTGAGCCCAACCCTAGCCACTGTACTTCACCTTTACCCCTTGGGTTCGACGCAATTTGTATGTCATATACTTTCTTTTGAACTACTGCATAAAGCTTGGAGAAACCAGAAATTTGAATATTGCTTGTTTGGGCAGTGGATAAAATATTGCCAAGGTTATCTTCCCATCTAAGGAATTCGAAACCCTCGCCGGGGTAAATAGAGAACCGCCCGGTTGCTCCAAGGGCAAATTCGCTGCCACCAGTTATTGTGCCTGCGTGTGCAGTGATTGGAGTACCATCTGCATCAAGTGTAACCAACTCTTTTGTTATATTAATTAAGGAATCGGAGAATTGAGCAATGATCGTGGTGTCCATTTCAATCAACACAGAAGTGAAACTATTGCCTGGGTCGGCTACATTCCCAGCCCACCCTTCAAAGCTACTTCCTGGATTGGGGATTGCTTGAATCGTTACATTTGTTCCATGAGGAAAATGATATTTGTTGTCGGTCGTAAAAGCATTCCCACTATCCGTTGGAGAAGATAACAGCGTTAGAGTGTATGTTTTTGGTTCAAAGATTGGGCGAATGCTAATTGTATCTAAAATTTGAAAATTTATTGTGGGGCTGGTTTCGTCTACTCCGATAGAATCTGAAAACTCCCAACGGAGAAAATCATAATGTTGATTGGGAATTGCAGTTATCTCGACCAACTCCTCATAAGCAAAGGTTTGCAGATCGGAGATTCCTGTCACAACACCTCCTTCGGTATTCATTATATTAATTGCTAAATTGTCACTTACGAAATTGGCTTTAAGTGCTAAGTCATGGTCAAGAAAGGGTTCTATCGAGAGTTCTGAAGGGAAGGGGAGTATCTCGTCATCATCGATCGATAATATCGAAATTTTATTGCCCGAAAAAGTCTCGCTCGTGGAGCAATAATACAGAGAATCCGGTGCATCATTTGGAACGGTGAAGGATAATGTGCCATCTGTCGACTGCCTGTCGGAAATCCCAGTAGTGTAGGCTTCTGAAACCAAAGTGCTACCGGATGTGGCAAAATAAATTTTCTCATCTCCTGGAAGATTACAGGTGAAATTGTAAGTGAATCCTCTAATGAGAGATAATGCGGGGCTTTCTTTTGCATCGATAAAAAGAACAGTCTCACTCGGGGTGATGGAAGATGAAGCTCGAGTAACATTGTAATCTATTTCTTTAATTATCTCCCAAGATTGAAACATTATGTTTTCTGCAGGCAGGGCAGTAACTGGATATGGAATTCCACCAGCTAAATCAAATCCACCTCCGCTCACTGACCCTTTTGATGAATCATAAGAGATTTCAAGTTTATATGCTCTAGGTGAAAAATTGGCGGTTACAGTTGCATTGCCATCAGGGTTTATAACAGCCGAAGGGCTTTTCCATGAAGGATCGAAGGCAATATTTTCCTCAGAAGACCAACCAATAAAAGAATAAGCCGGGTTTGCAGTTGCAAGTAATTCCCGATTAATCACATCCGTAGCAGTGTTCCATGACCTCTTTGATGGGTCGTCAAAAAGAATGCCTGCCTCTGGGGGAGATGAAACAAGTTCTATGGACACAATATCAGGAGGGATTGGGGAGTAAAAAGCAGTGACGGTGAAGTTGGAATCCATGTAGAGGTGAAGCGGAGTACTGGAGCTATTTCTATAATTTCCTTTCCCATCATCCCATATCCATTGTTCAAGTTGATAGCCGCGCGGAGCATTGGCATCGCTACCACCTGGTTGTGCCTCCAATATCGCGATATCCCCCATATCATAAGTCCCAGCACCGGATACGCTGCCTGTTCCAGAAACGGAAGTGGTCACAGTTAGTGGAATCGGGCTAAATGTTGCATGAAGAGTAAGGTTTTGGTCCAAGATTTGTAAATCAACAGACGAAGAAAAAATATCAATGCCATCCGTATTTCCACTCCAACCTGTGAACATAAATCCGGGTGATGCGGTCGCTTGAATTTTGATATTAGATTCGTATGGATAGCTCCCTGTTCCATTCGCATCTCCTCCATTGGATGAAGAGACATTCAGTGAGTATGAATTCCTAAGAAAAGATGCATCAATAGTGCCGTTTTGAGTGGGTTGGAAAGTAGTCGAAGCTAGGCTTGAGTCTGATAGTTCCTGCCCATACCAACGATCAAAATACCAACCATTGGAGGGGGTAGCATTCAGAGAGATGGCAGTTGCTGAGTCAGTTGATAGGGTAAAGCTTTCAACATTATCATTTACGCTTCCACTGCCTTCAATATTGACTGTGATATCATAAATTTCACGAGAAAAGATAGCAGTGTATGACAGAGATAAAGGAGCAGTGGTTAAATTGATGGAGGAGGAAGAAGAATCAGGAGCAACCAAGTATTGAAGGTCACCCTCCCATCGATTGAAATACCAACCCTCATCAGGTATTGCTTCAACAGAGGGTGTGTTATGGATGGAATAAGTGTTTGAATCCGTTACAGTTCCTCCCCCATCTTTAGTCGTCGCCACAGAATATGAATTTGCGACAAATACTGCATTCAAAGTAATCGGACCAGAAACACCAATTTTGTTATTTGCAAAATTGGTTCCTGACAGAAGCGAACTTGTGGAATTTATGTCTCCTTGCCACTCAACGAAACTGTATCCGTTTTGAGGGGTAGCAGTGAGTTCATAAACGCCGAAATGCTCCCATGGTCCATTTGGCGGGTTTAAAGATATATTACCTCCATCTCCTTCATGCACAGTAACTGGATAAGTTTTTTTACTGAATGTCGCAGTGACTGAGGCATCCCCCATGGCAATACTCATATTAGCCTCGGTGTTCGCAAGGTTTGGGTTAACTAAAATTCCCTGAGGATCCTCCCAACCGGCAAAATCATAGCCCACCAGTGGGGTTGCAGAAACAGCAATATTCGACAGTATCGACAAATTTCCTGACGCTGGTGAAACTGCCATCCCTCCTGTACCCATTGCAACAGAGAGGTTGTAGGTAATTAAGGAAAAGTTGGCTTTGTAGGATGCATCACCTTGAACAAGAAAGGTCGAGATTTCAGAATTTTGAATTCCTAAAAGTGAAAGGGAATCGCTTGGACTGGTCCAATGTGAAAAGCTGTAGCCAAAATTAGGATTAGCAATGAGAGTATAGTTTGAGTCAAATAAGTAGGGGCTTTCCTCTGAAATGTTTGCACTGCCACCGGCTGTAACCGAAGTTTCAATGGAGCAAGCCAAGGGTGCGAAGACAGCAACCAGTGCGTGATCTTGCTGTATCGTTAAGCTAGTGGAGGCAGATACATTGGAGTCAGGCCCGTAACCACTCCAATGAGAGAAGTTGTAACCAGTTGCCGGCTCAGCTAATAAAGAAATGGTTGATCCATATGCGTGGCTACCACTCGGGGTAACCGTTCCGCTTCCAGTTTTGTTAATGGTAACATTGTAGTGGTGGGGGGCAAATACAGCGGTTATATTTCGGTCCGCGGTCATATCAACTGTTGTTTGTTGAAGTGAGCTGTCAGTTATACCTGAACCTTGCCATTCAACAAAATCCATATGCTGAGCAGGAACTGCAGTGATCGGTACCAGTGATCCATAATTGTAGCTAGCTTCCAAGCTCTCGACCGAACCATTGCCTTCAATGTTCACAGTCAGGTAAGACTGAAGCTCGATAGAAGTTGTAAAATTGTTATCAGAATCTTCAAAGTAGCTGCCGTATTGCCAGCTAGAGCCTGCTGGGGCTGAGCCTGAGGCTATCTTAAGATAGTAATTTACGGGAATACCGCCCTGGAAGCTTGGCCAAATCCAATTTGGACCGGTTACAGTATTGTAGCGTGCTTCGGAGCCGACTTCAGTGCGATCATAAAAGCGTATGCAAATCGGAGTTCCTGGGGAGGGAGCATTTGAGGTAATTAAAAAAGGAGCCTGTACTTCATAACTTGCAGGCTGATAGGGAAATACAATGACTTGACTACTTGATCTTTGAAAAACTGTGGTGAAGGAAAACATACCATCGGAAAAACCATATCCCGTACTTGAATCTCCTATTCTTGTTCCTGTCGTCAAAGGCACCCAAGCTCCCCTGAAGTGATTCTCGAGAGAAGATGAATCAGCCTGATCAAAATAACCCAAGGTGACAATATGACCATTTCCATTCCCTTCGGGACCAGCACTGAGTAAGCCGCCATTCCCGTCTTTAAGTAATTCTGGATGGTTCTCTTGAGTAATCGATGACCAGTGAAAAACTATAGACGGTGAGTTGCTGAATAGAGGAAACACAAAGCCTGACACGCAAATTAAAACAATTGATCTAAAGTGCTTTGCAATGTAAAAAAAACAAAACCC
>CBFIFQ010000095.1:0-6010 GCA_965661905.1 Opitutales bacterium | reverse complement strand
GGCTGCGGACAAAACTGTCCAATCTCCTTGATTTGCGTTTTACGCTTGTCACTCATTAGCACTAAATTCCCGTTTTTGGGGAACTGCCCAGAAAATACCCGGACATAGCAGATGACGCCTTTGAATGAATCAAATTGATTATCAAAGACAAGGGCACGTGGTTTGGCGTAATCGTTCCATCTTGGAGGTGGCAGGCGATGAACTACAGATTCAAGGATTTCATCAACTCCAATACCGGACTTACCGCTTGCATGGATTGCTTCTTCTGCAGGTATGGCAAGAATATCTTCAATTTGTTTGGAGACCCGATCGATATCGGCACTGGGTAAGTCAACTTTGTTAATTACTGGGATAATTTCCAGTCCCTGCGACTCTGCAAGCTGAGCATTGGCAAGGGTTTGGGCCTCAACTCCCTGGGATGCATCAATTAGAAGTAACGCTCCTTCACAAGCAGCTAGGCTTCTGGACACTTCATAAGAAAAATCAACATGACCTGGGGTGTCGATCAGGTTAAACAGGTACTCATCTCCATCTTTAGCCTTGTAAGTCATAGAAACAGGATGACACTTAATCGTTATCCCACGTTCACGTTCCAAATCCATGGAATCAAGCAGCTGATCTTTCATTTCACGCTGCATAACTGTTTGGGTACGCTCCAATAATCGATCAGACAGGGTAGTCTTGCCGTGATCGACATGCGCTATTATGCAAAAATTACGAATCTTTTGAGTTTCCACCATTAAAAAGTTGACCACGCAAATTTTCCCTCCGAGAAAGGATGATGAAAATCAACGCGGGAATATCTTTCTCTCATATTTATTCATAATGGACAAGAATCTACTTCACGGAACACATACTGCACTCATTACACCCATGCAAGATGGAGACGTAAACTACACGGATCTATCAAACTTACTTGAAAAGCAACTCAAGGGAGGGGTTTCTGGAGTGGTCCCCTGCGGCACCACGGGCGAATCCCCCACCCTTCTTGAAAATGAGCATCTCCAAGTGATCAAGGAAACAGTTGAGCATGTTGACGGAGCAGTCCCTGTTATTGCCGGTACCGGTGCCAATTCCACAAAAGAAGCCCTTGCCCTTACTAAAAAGGCGGATGACCTCGGGGCAGATGCGTTCCTGTTAGTGGCTCCCTACTACAACAAACCCAGCCAGGAGGGTTTGTATGCTCATTTTTCCGCAATCGCGGATATTACAGAAAAACCTATCGTCCTCTACTCTATTCCCTCCAGGTGTGGCGTTGAAATTTCCACTTCAACCGTTTTGCGGCTGCGTGAAAAATATCCACATATTTGCGCCCTTAAGGAAGCCGGGGGCAAATCCTCCAAAGTTTCTGAGACTGTATCCCTGATTGATGATGATTTTATTGTTCTTTCAGGAGATGATGGATTAACATTACCTTTCATGGCTTGCGGTGCAAAAGGGGTTATAAGCGTTGCCTCCAATATAATACCTGAGGTTGTCACTCTATTGGTTTCTTTAATTAACCAAGGCAAGTTAAGGGAGGCGAATAAGCTGCACCTTAAGAATTATTCTTTTTTCACTGATTTATTTTGTGAGCCTAACCCGGTGCCGATAAAGACTCTTATGCACTTAAAGGGTTTAATTTCATCACCGGAAGTAAGGTTACCTTTGTGCCCTCCCGCACCAAAGTCTTTCGATATCGTTGAAAAAATGGCCGCTAGCCTAACAATCTCATGACAACGAAAAAAATCTTACTCAGCGGTGCCCGAGGTCGAATGGGGCAAGCGATTCAATCAATCGCGGCTGAACATCAGTGTGAAATTTCATACCCAGTAGATCTTGGGGATGACCCAAGGGCATATATGGATAGTTGTGATGTCGTGATTGATTTTTCCTTAAGGGATGCAACCCTTCCCTTGGCAAAGATTGCTGCTGAGTTTGCAAAGCCTATGGTGATTGGTACAACCGGCCATGAAAAAACGGTTCGGGATGAAATCGTTGCCCTTACCGATAAAATTCCGATGGTATGGGCTGGTAATTTTTCAACCGGTGTTAATTTATTATTTTACCTGACCGAGCAAGCCTCCCGGGTCTTAAACGCGGATAGTGATTTTGATCCAGAAGTACTCGAAATGCATCACCGGTTAAAAAAAGATGCTCCCAGCGGCACCGCTGACCGTTTACTCGAAATCTTAAAGGAGTCAAGGGGACTATCCGATGAAAACCTGGCCCATGGCCGTAACGGCATGGTTGGCGAACGCCCCCAAAATGAAATTGGTTCACATGCCATCCGCGGTGGGGATATCGTTGGAGAGCATACGGTTATGTTCGCTGGTATGGGTGAGCGTATTGAATTAACTCACCGGGCAACTGACCGTATAATTTTTGCTGCCGGAGCACTGCGTGCATCCAAATGGGTGATAACTCAGGATGCAGGTCTTTACTCAATGCAGGATGTTCTGGGGTTAACGGGTTAGGGTGTTTACATGATTGCTTTTATTGAAGGGAAACTGATCGAATGCCAGCTGAACTTGGCTATTATACAAATTGGGGGTATTGGCTATGAGGCACTTATTCCTCTTACAACCTCAGAAAAACTGCCAGCGTTGGGAAATAATGTTAAGCTTTTCACCCATGCCGTTTACAAAGAGGATTCGCAGACTCTTTATGGTTTTATTGACCGTGAGTCCCGTGATTTTTTTCAAATGATTGTCGCCAAAGTATCAGGTATTGGTCCAAAAATTGCCCTCAATTTACTCGGCTCTCTTTCATTACCTATGCTCAAAACATCTATCGCCAGTGGAGATGTGGCGATGCTCTCCAAAGCCCAAGGCTTAGGGAAGAAGACTGCGGAAAGAATTGTTGTTGAGCTTAAGGACAAAGTTCTACCCAAGGCTCAGACTGCAGTAGATGCTGTTAGCCCGGCAGTCACAGGGGGTGAAGTCGCTTCGGAATCAATACCCTTTGAGTTTGCAACTTATCAGGATGCAGTTTCTGCCCTTCTCACCTTGGGCTACAAAGCCACCGAAGCGGATCAGGCAATCCGTAAGGCATCTGAGTCTTTAGGTAAGGGTGTAAGCACAGAAGAATTAATTCGTAAAGCCCTTGGGCGCTAGGACACAAGCGGGCTCTGGTTTATAATATATTGTTCAACCAACCCACTTCCTTTTTCTACGGCGGTTTTAATATTATCCCCGCACGCGAGGTAATATGCAATAGATGTCGACAACCGACACCCGGTACCCCGGCACTTTTGGGCGTTTTTTAACCGTGTCTTGGTTAGGAGGTTGATATTGCTATTTTTCTGAAAAAAAATATCGGTACAATTCGGTTCAGAAAGGTGGCCTCCCTTAACCAAAACAGCTCGGGCACCTAGTTGTATCAATTTTTCAGCATTTAGCTTTGCACCGTCCACATTCTTACATGGAATGCAGGTAATACTTTCTGCTTCAAGGGCATTGGGGGTAAGCAGTGATACTTTAGGAAAGAGTTCTCTTATCAGAATACCTAACTCCTCTGTGTTGACCATTACTCCCCCGCTCGATGATGAAAAAACCGGATCCATGACAGAGGGAATGGATTGATGCTTATCGATAAACTGACTGACAACTTGAATAGATGACTTACCTGGTAGCATACCGATCTTAATTGCATCGATAGGCAACGCTTTCGAGGCTTCAAGTTGGGCCACTAAGCCCTCACTTGCAACTTTATGAGAGGAGAAAAAAACTTCATCTGATTGGGCTGTTACCGATGTGATGGCAATCACCCCTTTTGCTCCCAAAGCATTAAGGGTTTCAAGGTCTGCGGTCACACCCGCACCGGTTGAGCTATCTGTACCTCCAATACATAGGATTCGCTTTTTCATTTCTTACCCCATGCACTAGGTGTTCGGGTAATCACTCCACTCCATAATTCCCCCGCTCAGGTTATATAAATTTCTATATCCCAATGCCTGTAATGCATGGCAGGCCATCCTGCTTCGAACGCCGGCTTTGCAGTAGAGAACGATATGGGAGTCATGCGTTATGGAGACTGGGAACTCGATTTGCTCAGGATGCTCAAAACAACCAAGAGGAATATGAATAGATGGTGAGATTTTCAACTCATCTCGTTCCCATTGTTCGCGAACATCAATGATAATATCAGTTTTACCAGATTCGTTCATTTTCTTCATTTCAAGAGTGTCGATCTCACTGATACTTTCTCCCTCATCTCTCAGGGCCGAGCATGTAGGTGTAAACGCAGGCAAATTTTTTATGTTTCTTGAATCAGGTCTCAAATTAAAAGTAACAACCTGAGTTTTCAAAGTCAGGGCATCGAATAATAATAACTTCCCTGAAAGAGGTTCTCCTAGCCCAGTCATTACCTTGATTGCCTCACTGGCCTGAATAGAGCCTGCAATTCCTGGAAGGACTCCAAGTACCCCCGCTTCTGTACAGGGAGGGAGAGCGTTACCTGAGGGCGGTTCAGGAAAAAGGCATCGATAAGTGGGTCCGTTATTAAGATTGAAAACACTAATTTGTGCGGAGAATTCAAATATCGATCCGTAAATAAGAACCTTGTTAAAGAGTATGCTGGCGTCGTTCAGTAAGTACTTTGTTTCAAAATTGTCACTGCCATCTAGGATTACAGAGTATGCACATAGTCGTTCTTCTATATTTTCAGGCGTTAGTCTTTCATTAAAATGTTCAATTTCTACATGCGGGTTAAGCAAAGAAATCTTATTTCTTGCTGTTTCCGCTTTGTATTTACCAATGTCGTCGTAGGTAAACAAAACCTGCCTTTGGAGGTTGGAAGCCTCCACTTTATCACCGTCGATAATTCCTATCTTCCCTACCCCTGCAGCCGCTAAATACTGCAAGGCCGGACAGCCTAATCCTCCTGCCCCTACGACCAGGATGGAGGAAAACTTGAGCTTTTTTTGGCTGGAAATACCGAACTGAGATAAGGCCAAATGTCTTTGGTAGTGTAAACTTTCAGCAGATGATAAGTCACTCATCTCATAACCGCCTTTGTAGTATGGTTTTCTACCGGAGGCAAAATGGGAGTCCTAGGAGAAGCGAGGTTGTAGGAGTGATCCCAGTCTTTCCATACTGGGTCGTATCCTTTGCTTTGAAGAAGATTGAAAATTTCTTGCGGGCTTCGGTCGTCAGAAATCTCAAATTGCTCTAAAGACTCTTCTTCTACGGTATAACCACCCGGGTTTGTTTTGGAACCCGCACTCATCGTAGTCACACCCAGTGGCAGGAGGTGCTCTCTTAAATCACTGGATTCACGGGTCGAGATACTAAGTTCCAGTTCATGACTGAATATTCTGAAAGCACAGAGAAGTTGAACCAGATCGCGGTCACCCAAAGCAACAGCGGGAGCAGTCTCCCCCTCACAGGGACGTAAACGGGGGAATGACATTGAATAGGATGTTTGCCAGTATCTTTTTTCAAGGTAAGAAAGGTGATGAGCGGCAAAGTATGCATCTGTACGCCAGTCTTTTGTGAGTCCGTACAGACAACCAAGCCCTATCTTCTTGATTTTGGCTCTACCCAATCTGTCTGCAGTCTCAAGGCGCCAGTCAAAATTCCTTTTTTTCCCTTTAAGGTGATGGCTTGCGTAACTCGCTCGGTCATAGGTTTCCTGATATACCAAGACAGACTGAAGCCCGTTCGCGATCAAAATCTCATATTCCTCCTGGTGCAAAGGTTGGACTTCAATGGAAAGATTTGGAAAGAATGGATTAAGGATGGCGAGTGCTTCCTTCAAATATGCGAGATCAACAACTTGAGCAGATTCCCCGGTAACGAGTAAAATGTGTTCGAACCCTTTTTTCTTTAATGCACCAGCTTCCTTGATGATCTCTGCTTGATTTAGGGTTTTGCGGGGGATCTTATTACCAAGACTAAACCCGCAATAGTCGCACACATTATTACATTCATTGGATAAGTACAAGGGGGCGAACAGACGAATTGCTTTGCCAAACCGTTGCTCGGTTAAGCGGTTACTAAGAATCGCCATCTGCTCCAAATACTCTTGC
>CBFIFQ010000094.1:0-6032 GCA_965661905.1 Opitutales bacterium | reverse complement strand
GTTGGAAGATCTCGGTATGAGGCGTCAGGCATTACATGGTGAGTGGTTGGGTTTTGATGGGGGTGACTCATTTACAGCATCCCTGCCTGCCGATATGTCGGTTTACCTTCAAGATAATCTTAATGTTTCGGAAAGTGAGTTGGACACTCTTCTCAAGTAGGGTGATTTACTCATGACTAGGTTTCTTAACGAGACAATTTGGTTGTCTGGCAGGGATGGAATGATTATTCGAAAGTTTTGACATGAGTACACCCTCGAATGAACTTTCACCCCTTGAAGCTCTAAAAGCTGGTTTTCGCAGGGCTTGTGTGCGCCGATTAGTGGGAGATGAGGAGGGTGCAATTCAGGTACTGAAAGATGAAATTCCTTCGCTTGTGGTAAACTGGGCAAAGGTAAGCAATCTTGAACCAGCCCAGAAAAAAGCCAAACTGAAGGAAATGTTTGACGACGAGTCTGGTCGGGCAGACGAGTTAGCCACGGCCTTCGATCTTTTTGCCGGTCGTTTTGAGGCTCGCCTGGCCGGTCTGATGCGTAAGGAACTGGGCGGTGTGGTTTCCCAAGTGAAGTCACTGCTCCAAACCGTGCCAGTTGCTCCAGCCGTCACAGCAGACATGGATGGCAAAAAAGAAGATAAGCGGGTCATCGAAACTAAACCTGTCCCTGAAGAAGAAAGCCTGGATTCTTCGGAACCAGAAATTGTAAAAGATGAAAATCTTGATCCTCCCAGAGGAATGGGGTTGAAATTTGACGAAATAGAGAAAATGATCGACCAAGTTTTAGCTTCTGAACCTTAATCTTCTTTGCTAAACTATACCGTATGTTTTAAGAATCCTGAATACCCATTCAAAACCCGAAAATTTTTGATCTAACATGACAGAAGAGTCCCCCAATGAAGTATCGGAAAACTCCCCGAAAAAAAGAAAAATGTATATCGGTCTTGATCTTGGGACCCTGAACTCTTACCTGCTTACAAAATTAAGCAAAGTGAGTTCCAATGACAGTGAGGGGATTCTGGTTCCTACGGTAGTGGGGTACCCTGAAGAGGGGATACTGGCTGGAATTCTTCCTGGTAGTTCTAAAATGCTTCACGGCGATGAAGCGTTGGCTAATGAATTGCATTTGCGTTTGGTGAATCCTTTAAATGATGGCGTTATTCAGGATGTAGAAGCAACCAATTCCTTTCTTAGCTACCTCCGTGATAAAATTGATCAGGAACGCAAGCATTCGGTACATTGCGTGATTGGATTGCCGGCTGGTGCTGATGCCGAAGCTAAAGAAAATTTACAAAAGGCAGCTAAGGGAGCTTTCGAAGGAATTCTGTTTATCCCTGAACCTTTTCTGGCGGCATTGGGAATGAGGGACGAAAGTAAGTTGGAGGACCCTGACTACAAAGACCCAGTGAGTAATTCACTGTTTGTGGATATTGGTGCTGGAACTACTGACTTTTGTATCGTTCAGGGTTATTTCCCTAAACCTCAGGATTTATTGAGCATTCCCTACGCTGGAAATGAAGTGGATGTATCACTGGATAAAGCAATCCGGGAAGCTTACCCGGAGGTTGATATTCCTTTGTCAATGGTAAGGAAGTTTAAGGAAACTTATTCTTATGTTGGAGAAATTGAAGCGGGTGCCAGGGTTAAAGTTCCTGTTGAAGGGAAACCACGCAAGATAGAAATTGGTAAACAGGTGGGTGAGTCCTGTAATCAATTGTTACAGGAAGTCTTTACTTCCATTAAGGAAATTATAGCAGTCGCCTCTCCACAGTCAGTTTTTGCCATGTTGCAAAACATTATTTTGACTGGGGGTGGAAGTCGTATTCGTAACATGGACCAGGAATTGCAACGAATGTTGGCCGATGATGGGTATGAGGACCCGGAAGTTCGCCTGTCTTCTCGGGAGTTGAAGCCATTCGTTGCCATAGGTGCCCTGAAAGTAGCCAAAGCTGCCCGGGAAGATCAGTGGATTAAACTCTAGCGAAAAGCTTTTTACAAAACACCGTTTAAGGTTTGATTAAGTCTTTCGAGGCTTGAATTTAATTTTTCCCTGATGATTTCCTTTTCGGGATGACTTCCAAATAAAATGTCCCACCCTTCGATCTGTTGATAAGCTTCATCAGGAGGGACAGGGTAGCTTTCCATTCCATGGGTGCCTAATTGACGAACAATATGGTCTGCGACCTGAATCGCAGATGCGAGTTTTGGGTTGGTTTGAGCCTGGCTTGGTTGATTATGCCAGTGAATGGAGTCTACCACCTCTTCTGAGATGTGATGGTTCCATAAATAATAAGCACCAATTTTTCCATGGTCCCACCCAACCAGTTTTTTTTCATATTCCAAAAGTTCCCGGTAGCTGTCATATTTATTTTTATAAACTTCTGAAAAGTGTTCAGGAAAGGTAATCGCCAGGATGAGAATGCCTAGGTTGTGAAGGAGTCCTGCTACATAGTCAGCTTCCTGCTCAAATTCTTCTTCTGCGAAAGATAAAATTTCACGGGTAAGCATGGCAGTACCTATGCTATGCTTCCAAAAATCAACCCAGGGGAATGAAGAACTCTCTTTCCCTAGTTTAAATATTTCCTCGATGACTGGTGTGGCAGCAATTAAGTCTTTAATGCGATTGAGTCCGAGAAAGATTGAAGCTTCTTCAACTCCTGAAATCCGATCTTCCTCTTTGCTACCAAAAAAGATTGAATTAACTAGGTCAAGGACACGGGTGGTCAGAGAAGGATCAAGCCGAATGACCTCTGCAATTTGTCCCACAAAGCTGTCTTCAGAATCTAAGAGATCATTTAAAGTGTCATTAATACTTTTGAGTGAAGCTAATTTCGGGCACTGATTAATCCTTTCGATGAGAAGGAAATCAGAAGGTCTTTTCATCAGTCTACGACCCTTAGTGCAAGCTACTGATCACCAAACCTAATGACGGTAAGGTAAATGGCTTTAAGCTTGTAACAATACACTGCCAGGGCGGTGAGGCGAAAGAAAGGCACCTTCCTGCACGCATTTGTCGTAATAGGTGTGGATAAGGTGGTTGGTCCTTGAATTATTAGCAAGAATCATGGATTCACCGGAGGAAGAAAGTATTTGTGAGCTGCCGTCAGCCCTTTTTTGCAGGTAAACCTCATTACCCTCATTGGCAGATAAAAAAGATTGGACAGCAGGGTCGTTCAGTAATTCCTGACGAAGAGTAGAAATTGGTTTGCTGGAGTCAGCCAAAGAAGTGGCGGATTCCAGTTCAGTGGTAAAGGTGTTATTACTTTTTTGGAAATGAACAGGAGAAGGCTTGGATAAATTTTCGAATATATTTTTTCCAACACTAAGTAGACCGCTAGCAAGAACTGAATTCATGCCTTGGGTAAGCAGGATAGTTGCCAACTTTTTAACGAATAAACTTCATACACTTGCGTTCAATTAAAGATTCGGCGATTTGAATGGCATTTAAGGCGGCTCCCTTCCATAATTGATCACCCACAACCCAAAAAGCAAGGCCGTTGGGAAGCGCGTGGTCAATACGAAGGCGACCAACACCGCATGCTTCTTTCTCAGCATACTCAAGGGGCATTGGGTATCTCCCTGAGTTTGGTAAGTCACAGAGTTCGGCACCTTCAAAGCTATCAATCGCATCGCGCGCATCAGGAATATTCACCGGAGATTCAAATTCCGCATTGACCGAAATGGAATGAGCCCGCATCACGGGTACACGAACGCAAGTGCAAGAGACATGGATTTTGGGGAGGTTGAGGATTTTTCTGCTTTCGTTCCGCATCTTCATCTCTTCCTTGGTGTAGCCATCTTCACGAAAGTCATCAATGTGAGGAATCAAGTTAAAGGCAATAGGGTAGGGGAAGGGAGATTCTTGCCCGTTTTGGGCATTTGCAGTATCTGGGTTAAGTTCATTCAGTAAGGCATCTGCACCTGCTGCCCCGGCTCCTGAAACAGCTTGGTAGGTCGAGGTAATCAATCGTTTGAGACCAAATCTTTTATGTAAGGGATAAAGACCCATTAAGGTCACGGCTGTTGAGCAATTTGGGTTGGCGATGATCCCCTGGTGCTGATCAAGGTCGTGGGGATTAATTTCAGGGATAACGAGTGGAACCTGCGGGTCCATACGAAAAGCCGAGCTATTGTCAATCACGACACATCCTTGGTTTCGTGCATAATCAGCAAAATCGACAGATGTTTTTGAGCCGGAGCTAAAAATGGCTAAGTCCAGCCCCTTAAACGATTCGGGAGTGGTTTCAATTACTTTTTCTTTACTCCCGCATGCAAAAATTTCCCTGCCTGCAGATCTTGAGGAGGCGAGTAGCCTAGCCTCTGCAATAGGAAAATTTCTTTTTTCAAGGAGGTGAATAATTTCTTGGCCAACAGCACCTGTTGCACCTACGATTCCGATACGATATTTTTTCAATGAATTTAGAAGTTATATATAGAGAGTATGTAAAAGCAGCAAAAGCTTTAGGTTTACATGAGACAAATACTGTTATGATTGCATCGATAAAATGGCAAGTCATTGCACTGTATACTAATGGGAAAAGCGACAAGGTTTACAAAATGTCAAGTTCTAAGAATCCCCCTTCATGTATTGAGAATTCTCTGGGGACGCCATGGGGGCTTCATGAGGTGTGTGAGAAAATTGGAGATGGGCAGCCCGGTGGCATGGTTTTTGAAGGGCGGTCAGCGATTGGTCTGAGATACTGGGAGTGCTCAAAGGAAAAGCAGGCTAAGAATTTGATAACCACCAGAATCCTTCGCTTGGTTGGTCTTGAAGATGGAGTGAATAAAGGAGGAAATGTGGATACATACAATCGGTATGTTTACATTCATGGCACAAATCATGAGAACAACTTGGGCAAGCCGGCGAGTTCAGGGTGCCTGCAGGTTTCAAATACTGCGGTCCTTGAGATTTTTGAAAAGGTCTCAAATGGATGTCATTTGTATATACACTTAGGCAATAATTTAAAGTAGTATATGATTTTAATTTGAGTCCCTAGCTTTTGCATTCATGATAAAATCAATTTTTTTAATAACTTCTTTGGGGCTTTCGTCCTCATTGGTTTCCAGGCAAATGGTTTTAGTGTTCGCCGAGCGAATTGTAATTTGAATAGATTCTTGTTCAAGGCTTGGTGAGTCCGAGTCATAAACAATTAAATTGTAGTTTATTTGTCGGAGTTGAATAAGAGCATCGTCATGATCTTTCGTTTGGTTTACAGAATAACCGTCTTCCCTGAGTAAATTTGTAATACATGTTCGCAGGTGGTCATCATGAAGATGAACTAGGATGGAAATCGCCTTCTTGAGTCGGAGTAAGTCGAGGATTTTTTCAACCTTAATTGGTTTTGTTAAAAAAGCATAAGCTCCGAGTGAAAGAGCTAAATCTTCAAGTTCGGAAGTAGAATAAGCAGTAAAGAAAATAAACTTGGGAATTTTTTTCTTTTTTTCTTTAAGCTTTCTCAAAACATCGACTCCATTGAGTTTTGGCATTTGAATGTCAATGAGTACAAAATCAAAGTCGTTGGTTAAGCATAGATTTAGAGCTTCTTTGCCGTTTTCAGCAACTTGAGACTTAAAGCCCTCTTCGCGCAGAATGTCGTTCATTGTTTCTCGAATAGCGGGGTGATCATCGACAACAAGAATGTGGTTTTTTTTACTACTGTATTTCACGGAAATGATATTTGGATTAGAAGTTGGGTGCGGAGGGTAATGTTATTAAAAAACAAGTGCCTTCAATCGAGCTAAATTCGACCCTTATGGTTCCAGCATGCCTTTCGATCAAGTCTTTACATAAGGAAAGCCCCAATCCGACCCCATCTTTTTTGTTGGTAAATAAAGGGTCAAATATCTTTTCCCACCTCTCTTTGGATATTCCTGTACCTGTGTCAATAAATCGAATGTAAATATTTTCTTTCCCCGAGAAGTCTGGAGTCGCAGTCACTTTTACTATCCCTCCTTTCGGCATTACTTGGATTGAATTGGTTATGAGGTTTGTAAAAATTTGCCGGAACAAGAGAGCATCGACATTTATGTATGTAACAT
>CBFIFQ010000093.1:0-6112 GCA_965661905.1 Opitutales bacterium | reverse complement strand
GATCTGGCGGCGGTGGGGGTTCTTCCGGAGTATCTGGTGGCGGTGGGGGTTCGGATATCGGTGGCGGGGGAGGAGGAGGAAGGGCAATTTCAACAGAACGAATCTGTTTTTTTCCTTCATTAGGGTTAAGTAATTGCGTCAGGGGCAGGAGAATTCCTATTCCAAAAGCAATGGCTAATGCACCAATCCCAAGAAGAATTGGGTTGGCTCCAAATTTAGGAGGCTGGTAGGGTTCGCCCGGCATACGAAAAACTACGATTCGGTCGCAATACTGACCGTTTGGGCTCCACCTAGCTTGGCCTCATCTATGACCCGCACAAGAAGATCTGTTACGACTGTTTTATCAGCTTGCAAAATGACAGGCAGGGCGTCGTCCTCCCCCTTACCCTCATTTAATCTCCGCACGACTGCCCGGACTCCACTTACCCCAACTTCTCTGCCCCCGTAGACAACTCTGCCTTCACCGGTGATGGCTATTAAAATACTGTTTTTTTCAAGCATGCTGGCAGCGGCCGCCTGAGGCTTATCCACATCGACACCGGTTTCTTCCACGAACACCGTAGTGACAATGAAAAAGATCAATAAGATGAAAACCATATCGATCAGGGGTGAAATATTAATGTCTTCCGCTTTGTCGGCGGCTGAAAAACTTCTGCGTGCTCGGCTCATAATAAATTATTCCTCATTCTCATCAGTTTCGAGAATTCCTTTGTAGTTTTGCATGGTTAAGCTTTCCAGGGTGGTGAAGAAAACTTCCAGTTGATCTCTCTGTGATACAATACGGTTGATCATAATGTAGGCAGGGATGGCGATAATGAGACCTGTCTGCGTCGTTATGAGTGCCTCGGAAATACCTCCAGCAACAAAGTCAATTGTCTTTCCCCCAGAACTTGTGGATAGACCCTTAAATGTGGTTAACATTCCCATTACTGTTCCGAGTAGTCCGGCAAGAGGGGCGGTACTTACAAGTAAACTCAGAAAAGTGATGCGGCGATCGATTAAGGGTAGGAAGCATGCACGGATTTCGTCAAAGCGTCTGCGTGCCTCTCCCAAGGTCTCTTTTCCATTGGCAACATAATAAAGAATTTTTTGGGTCTCCAAGTCTGCTTGTTCGGGGTTCCCAATCCATTGAATGAGAGTGTTTTTGTTGGTTCGCTTGAAAGATGTTCTTGATTTTAAAAACAGGTAGGTTTCCAGAGTGGCGTAATAAAGGATTAATGCAATTGCCAGCAGCATGAACATAAGAGAACCTCCCTGAAGCCAAAGGCCCCAAACTTCTTCCGAAAACCAAGAAATGAGAGAATTCATCAGTTAGTAAGAGAGAATGGTGGTGGGCTTTAAATAAAAAGAACAATCAGGCCGGCTCCGGGAGCGAGTCCAAAGATGAATCGTTTTCTTTTTGGTCCGTAGGTTTCTCTTGCTCAAAAAGATCTTTCTTTTTAGGGAATGCATTGAGGAAGAGTGAAGATAGTCTTTCCATCTCGGATAGGATCGCCTTGGTCTTTCTGGATAGAATTGCGTAAAGGATAAGGGAAGGGATTGCGGCAACTAGTCCAAGCTCTGTGGTGATAAGAGCTTCAGAAATTCCTTCGGATAAGCTTTTGGCATCTCCAGTGCCAAAAAGTGTAATTTGTTTGAAGGTTTTTATCATGCCTGTCACCGTTCCCAAGAGTCCCATAAGCGGAGCTGTCGCGGCAGTCACCTGAATCACTGGCAGGTAACTTTCTAATTTTGGCTGGGTGGCCAGGAGCTCTTCGTACATTGATTCATCCACCATTTTCTTGCCTTCGGTACACTTGGAAATTCCGGCTGAAAACATAGTTTTAAAAGGTCCTTTAAGTTTTTGGGCATATTTCATAGCGCCTTCCTTGTCTCCTTCTTCCATTTTTCGGATAATCTCGGTGACTGCTTTGGATTTAGGAAAGCTTATGCCGCTTAGTTGAAAGTATTTGAAAAGGGCAATGATGAGAGAAACGGCGGCAGCAATGACGATGGGGTATGCCCATGTCCCTCCCTTTTGTATGTGTTCGAAGGCAGTATCCTCCGCTGCAGCTACTTTGACTGCATCTCCGAGAGTTACATCAACGGGTAAGCTGGCATCGGATTCGCCCTTGGATTCAAAGTATGATCGTAAGATGGAAGAATGAGGTTCCTGAAGTTCAAAAATCCTCGGTTTTAGATCGCGTCCGGATTGGGTGATACCTACCAGGTTCCCTCCTTTTTCTTCAAAATATGCGAGGGGGCCCGAGAGAACAAATGAGCCTTCCCTTACCTTGCCATTACCATCCAAGGCTTCTCCATCAAATTGAGTTCCTCCGACTAATTCCTCAATGCGATTAATGGATAGCGAAAGGAGTTGCATCCTGGCTTTCATTTTGTCTTTTTCCGAGGCATCGCCGTCCAGTTTTGTTTTGATCTCAGATAGTTTTACCTGGTTCCTGTCAATTTCAGTAACATGTAAGCGGGCTTCGAAATTAGCCAAATAATCACTTCCCAATGTTGAAAGAAATTGGACTTCAGCTTTTCTTCCGTTCACTTCCTTTTTGAGTGTGGAAAGATTGACTGATTTATTATCCCTGAGCCTTTGTAGGCGGTCTAGGGATGTTCTTTTTTCATGAACAACTCTTTCGAGATCACTCAGCTTTGTGGCCAAGGGAATCTTTTCATTTTGGATCTTGGACCTAAGGTTTGAAAGTGTGGAAAGTGCCGCTTTATTTTTATCAAGCAGTTCCTTTTCAGCTTTTTGGTATTCACTTGCTGGAAGTGAAAGCCAAATGGACAGGCTAAGAACCCATGTAACGATTTTTTTCATTAGAATATAAAAGGGGGTGATCAATTAATTTTGAAAGGAAGGTTCACAAAAGTTGCCTGCTTTTGAGCCGTACGGTTGAAGTAAGCGATTGCTTCCAGGATTGGGGGTCCGGACTCGGGTTTATCAAATTCATCCCACCCGGATTTTGAAGGGAGAAGATAACCCGCCTTGGAACCGGTCTCATCGGAAAAATAAGCAATCCCTAAACCAAAATAAAGGACACTTACTTTTACCGCACCGCTGTCAGTGTCTAGAAGTTTTTCATCGAGGGCAATTGAACTGTTAAACTTATCGATGGTTGCAAGTGCTCCAACTAAAGCTTGCATTCTTTGGCTAACGGAAGAACCATTCGTTTGTTTTTTGTCTTTTGGGATTCGATTAAGGAAACTTTGAAGGTCGTCTTGAAGGGGTGGTGGAAAGCGGGGTGTAAGTTGTTTTATCTTAGATTCCAAAATTTCAAGAGTTTGGGTTACAGGCAGAATAGAAGCTTTCAAATCTTCGTTTTGGTCAGCAAGTTTTATACGCTCAGCCTCTCCTGAGGAATTCTCCTTCTCCACGAAATCCAGCTTTTCCTGGATCACCTGTTTTTCTTCCTCAAGCAAACTGATTAATTCCTGGAGTGCCACTTTTTCTATTTCCCAGTTTGAAGATTCCTTGGAAATTAATCTTTCCGTGGCAATCCATTCCTTAAAAAAATGGGGTGCTTTGGGAACTTCACCATGCATTTGTTGAAGAGCACCCAAAAGCGCTACTAGCGAGAAGGAGAAGGAAATGATCAACGTTTTCATATTACAAAATTTGATTTTAAAATTCTGCATTTTTCATTATCACAATGTCCTAACAAGTGAATTATCCCTTTATGTTCGTAACATTGCGCTTCTGTTGCAAAACTGGTACAAAACTGTTTTGGGTATGATCTTAATTTCTTGGTTTTGCTGAAGCGGAAATTCTTAATCAAATTGCAAATGCTGCGATTGTGTGCCATGAACACAGGATGTATATCATTCTTGGCTCAACCGGCTATTTGGCTTCAAGTTTTGCTAGGCATTTTGTTGCCAAAGGGACAAACCCAGTTTGCTTGAGTCGAAATGATCTGAATTATTTCGATGCAGCATTGTTAAGAGATTTTCTTGAATCCAGAAAATCAGCTTTTCTCATCAATGCAGCAGGTTTTACCGGAAAACCCAATGTGGATGCTTGTGAACTGGCTAAGGCTGAATGTTTAAAGGGCAATGCCGTGCTTCCTGGGATCATTCGGGAAGTTTGTGAGGATTTGAGGATTCCCTGGGGGCATATCTCTAGTGGGTGTATTTATTCGGGGCGTAGAAGTGACGGAAAGGGATGGACGGAGGAGGATGCTCCAAATTTTTCTTTTCGTGATGGTCCATGTAGTTTCTACAGTGGGTCCAAAGCCTTGGGCGAAGAAGTTTTGGAGGGGGCTGAGAATTGTTATATTTGGAGATTACGAATTCCTTTTAATCATGAGAGAAGCCCGAGGAATTATCTTCAGAAATTATTAGATTACGATTCTTTACTGGAGGCTGAGAATTCTGTTTCACATCTGGACGAGTTTGTTCAAAAGTGTGTGGAGTGCTTTGAGCAGGAAGTTGAACCTGGGGTTTATAATATGACAAACCCTGGAACAGTTACCACTTCTCAAGTGACGGAGTGGATGCTCGAAGAAGGAGCAACCGATAAAAAATTTCATTTTTTTGAAAACGAAGAACAATTTATGGATAAAGCGGCGAAAACACCGCGGTCAAATTGTGTACTTGATACATCTAAAGCGGAAAAAGCTGGAGTTGGTATGCGTCCCGTTGAAGACGCAATGAGGGACTCAATGAGAAGATTGACCAGGGAGGTCTTAGTTTGAAAGCGATCCTGGTAACTGGTGGGTTGGGTTTTATCGGCTCCAACTTTATCCGTATGCTCTTGTTTCAAAATCATTGCGACCTGGTAATTAATTTGGATAAGCAGACTTATGCCGGAAACCCTGAAAACCTGCAGGAGTTTGAAGGTAGTAATAATTATAAATTTATAGAGGCTGATATTTGTGATCGAGAAGCAGTTGCAGAGGCTTTGTCGAAATATCAGGTGGATGCGATTGTTAATTTTGCTGCGGAGAGTCATGTTGACCGCTCAATTGATGGACCCGAGCCTTTTGTGCAAACCAATGTTGTCGGTACTTTACGACTTCTGGAGGCCACCAAATCTTATCTTAGCAATTCAACTCCTGAAAAAAAGGAGAGCTTTCGGTTTCTGCATGTTTCAACAGATGAGGTTTATGGCTCTTTAACTCTGTCGGATCCTGCCTTTTCGGAATCGACGCCTTACGCTCCCAATAGCCCATATTCGGCCTCCAAAGCTTCCGCTGATCACCTGGTTCGAGCTTATCATCATACTTTTGGGTTACCGGTGCTTACGACAAATTGCTCGAACAACTACGGGCCTTATCAGTTTCCTGAGAAACTAATTCCTCTTATGATATTAAATGCATGTGAAGGAAGAACTCTTCCTATTTATGGGGACGGTTCCAATATCCGCGACTGGCTTCATGTGGAGGATCATTGTTCTGGTATTTTAGCTGTTCTGACTAAAGGTCGAGTGGGTGAGACTTACTGCATCGGGGGTGCTTCTGAAAAAACAAATTTAGAAGTATTGGACGCCCTCTGTGAAATTCTTGACGATTTGCAGCCAAAAGGAGCACCTCATTCACAATTAAAAACTTTTGTAAAGGACCGCCCCGGGCATGATCACCGTTATGCGATTGATTTTTCCAAAATTGAAAATGAATTGGGTTGGCAACCTTCTTACACATTTAAAGAGGGGATCAAGCAAACCGTGGAATGGTACCTAAACCATCAAGAATGGTGCGAAAATGTCACTTCTGGTAAATACCAGAGAGAAAGGCTGGGGGCTCAATGAAAAAACGGAAAGGCATCGTTCTGGCAGGAGGGTCAGGCACACGGCTCTATCCATTGACCATGGCAGTGAGCAAGCAGTTGATGCCTGTCTATGATAAGCCGATGATTTATTACCCCATTTCCATCCTGATGCTTTCCGGAATTCAGGAAATTTTAATTATTTCCACACCCCGTGATTTACCGATGTTTCAGGAATTACTTGGGGACGGTTCAAGATTTGGAGTTTCTTTCAGTTATGAGGAACAGCCAAGCCCGGATGGCTTGGCTCAGGCGTTTATTATCGGCGAACAATTCTTGGGGGATTCACACTCAACCTTGATTTTAGGTGATAATGTATTTTACGGGCACGAATTGGAAAAGATTTTAGACGATGCCG
>CBFIFQ010000092.1:0-6237 GCA_965661905.1 Opitutales bacterium | reverse complement strand
TATAATTCTTATTTTGGCTCGGATCGTAAAATGATTCCTGCCCGCGCCCACCACGCCTTTGCAGATCATTCACATCCACGGCTTCATTTAAAATTTCAACCAAGTTTTCAGTATCATCCACACTTGGATTCCCGCAACCTGCCAGAAAAAAAATTGACATTATAAAATAAATCATAGTCTTCATCCTCTAACCGAATCAATTTTTCACAAAGGAGTCAAAAACAACCGCTGCATAGATTTGGCAATATTTCTTTGAAAGGATAACCGTGCTTTACTTCACCAGTTCCAGGTTACCAATCACATTGATCACCGATCATCATCCTAATACAAAGCCGAGATTTCTTTGCACTTATACTTTCAAGCCAAGCTGATTTCCCAATCACCAAAAAATATTGGTTAAAATGTATGACAGGGTTTAACTGGTTAATAAGTTAGCCACTTTTTCTGATCAAAATCGTAGAATCGGGGGATGCCTGTGGAATTATCATG
Organism: Opitutales bacterium; assembly: GCA_965661905.1. Taxonomy (GTDB): domain Bacteria; phylum Verrucomicrobiota; class Verrucomicrobiia; order Opitutales; family Seribacteraceae; genus Seribacter. The sequence continues at coordinate 5,748 of CBFIFQ010000092.1, read as the reverse complement.
GTAAAGCCATCTGCTACGGTAACCATCATAGAAATAAGGGTAGACACCTTTGTTGGTATACATCCATCCCGAAATACGATCCTGATCAAGTTTGCGGACATAGACTTTTTTCATCGAGTCAGGATCATCCACTGCCCCATTATTTTCACCTTCACCTTTTTTTATTTGATCAACATATTCCATCCCACTTATGACATTTCCCCAAACTGTATACTGCTGATCCAAAAAGGTAGAATCGGCCAGGCAGATAAAAAATTGTGAGTTTGCACTGTTGGGTAATGAGGAACGGGCCATGGAGCAAATACCTCGCAGATGACGCCTTGCATTAAACTCACTTGGCAAGTCTTCAAGATCAGAACTCCCCGTACCTACAAGACCAGCGTTGAAAGAGTTGGACTTGCCATATTGTACATCTCCGGTTTGAGCCATAAAGCCATCGATAACACGATGGAAAACGACCCCATCATAACTGCCTTTGGTTGCTAACTCCTTTATTCTCTTAACATGCAAGGGGGCAGATTCAGGGTAGAGTTCGATGAGCACATCACCTTGTTCCAATTCAATGACCAAGCATTCTTCAAGTGACTGGTCAATGCCCGGGATATAGAACCATCCTTCCGTGTAAGGAATGAATCTTTTGTTTTGATCAACTTGAGCTGATGTATGGGAAGTGAGTAAAAAGAAACAAAAAATCCAAGTAAGTAAAGAAATGTGCATACTTACTCCTTAACACAAATAAAATTCCCTGTATAGCATTCGCTGCTTGCTCCTTCCATTTCTAGCATGGATGAAGTAAGAGGATTTACTTAAGAATCGCTTCCACTGCTGAAGGTTCTAGTTGATTCATAACCAGGGGCTGCGATAAGTCTTTCTGGGATTGCTGCCAGCTTGCCAATATGGAACCGTCATCAAGTGATATTGCGGATATATACCTGGAGCAACCTGTTCCGTAGGGGGAAAGAAACAGCGGGAAATAATTAGATATTTTGTTTAGTTGCGGAAATTCATCATCCCACCCCCAGGCTAAGCCCCCAAGTTCCTCACAGGAATAACCTCGTGGTCGACGGGCTGCTTCTTTGTTCTCTGAAAGCGGGCGTAAGCATTCTGCACCATCATAGAAATAAAGTGATAAACTTGGCATGTTTGCAAACTCACCGATGCGAGGAACCTTCAGTCTTTCCGTAATTCGGGCACAGGCAACATCCCAACTATTACCCCTAGGCAAAATCATTTGATCAACAGCAATAAAGGTTTCCTCCGCATTATTCTTACGACTAAGACCTGTATTGGAACTAGACCAAGAAAATGAATGATTACAGGATATAAGTTCTGTTTGGTTATCCTTGAGCCTAAAGGCAACGGGATCCTTCACATGCAGTGAGTTTGGGTCCGAGGACTCAACAATGGTCTTTGCACTACCAGCAGTAATACTTTCCACCCCACTTTCCCCCAATAGTCTATCGATAGACCACACTCCTGTTCCTGGTTTTTGAAAATTAATAAGCTCTTTTGGGTAGGCTACTTTTTTCTCTGTGGAAATAAAAAGCTCAACGCCATTGCCAGTGCTTGCCGGCAATAGGCAGCCCCCTTCAATAGATACCACATCTGCACCATGGGACAGATCTGATTTGTTCAAAGAAAAGACTTTCTGGGTCTCACCAGTTCCCAAATCAAGTTCAAATACGGCAAACTCAAGACCCCTCTCTCCAGCCCCCGTACCTGTCCTGGAGTCACCATGGTTACGAAACCTTCCGGAGACTAAAAGCCTCCCATCAGCTTCCTGCACCAGGTTTCCTCCCCCGAACCAAAAGCCTTCTCCGATACCTAGGGGACGAACGAGGGTTACGCATTCACGTTGATCAATTAGGCGAATGCCTAAATTTTTAAGTTTTTCAATCGACTGCTGCTGAAGCTTTTGCCTCATCGAAGCATACCAGCCGCTAAAGTTTCATTGGTAAAGGGATCAATCAGTATGAAGCTGCCGGTGTTACGGTTCTTGCGGTAGGTATCATGAAATACAGGCTGTGAGACACGGATTTGAACGCGCCCAATATCATTCATGCCAAGCTCTCTATCTTCCTCATTTTTCCTTAAAGTATTTACATCAACCTTGTATTTAATTTCAGAAACAATTGCCTGGGCCTCTTTGGTTGTATGACGAAAAATGCATTTTGTACCTTTTGCCAGTTTTTTACTACTTGAAAACCAGCAAACCCTCGCATCTAAATCCTGGGAAATATGTGGCTGATTGTTAGGTTTCACTAACATATCTCCCCGGCTAACATCGATTTCATCTTCCAGTAAAATGGTTATAGACTGAGGGTGGAACGCTTGATCAACTTCTTTGTCAGCTAGTAAAATCTTTTGTATCTTCGTGGAAAAACCGGAGGGCAAAACGGTGACTTCGTCACCTTTCTTAAAAACACCACCCGCAACCCTGCCACCAAATCCACGAAAGTCATGGTGCTCGTCTGAGTGGGGCCGTATAACCCACTGCACTGGAAACCTGGCATCGACATGGTTGAAATCAGAACCGACATAAACATTTTCCAGGTGATAAAGTAAAGGGGGGCCCTTATACCAAGGCATATCTTCCGATCGTTCCACTACATTGTCCCCTTTCAATGCACTGATTGGTATAAAGGTTAAATCAGCAACATTCTCAAGCCGACTGGCAAAATCAGTAAATTGATTTAGGATTTTTTCGTATGCATTTTGGTCATACCCCACAAGATCCATCTTGTTTATACAAACCGCAATGTGCTTGATACCCAAAAGGTCTGCGATGAAAGTATGCCTCTTGGTTTGCTCAATGACACCATTTCTGGCATCCACTAAAATCAATGCCAAGTTTGCAGTGGAAGCGCCCGTCACCATATTCCTGGTGTACTGAATATGCCCGGGGGTATCAGCTATGATAAACTTCCGTTTGGGCGTGGCAAAATAGCGGTAGGCCACATCAATCGTAATCCCCTGCTCTCTTTCAGCTCGTAAACCATCAGTAAGTAAGGCAAGGTTAACATTCTCATCTCCGCGCTGTTTACTGCTACGCTCAATCGCTTCAAGTTGGTCTTCGAAGATAGATTTGGTGTCATGGAAGAGTCTCCCAATCAGGGTACTTTTACCGTCATCAACGCTTCCCGCAGTGGTGAAACGAAGAAGGTCCATGTCTAAATAATTATTTGATTCGCTCATAGAAAATAGGTTGAGAATTTGTTGTGTAACTCGAAAACCCTAGAAATATCCTTGTTTTTTACGATCCTCCATAGCTGCTTCAGAACGACGATCATCTGCTCGAGAACCACGCTCGGTAATCCTTGATGCAGCAACCTCTGAGATGACATCATCGAGGGTACGGGCACCTGATTCAACCGCTCCAGTACAGGTGGCATCTCCAATCGTTCGAAACCTTACGGTTTTCTTTGAAACCTCTTCATTCTCCTGCGGAGTGACAAAGTCTGTAACCGCAAGCAAAGAGCCATTTCGAAGAAAAACATCTCTTTCATGAGCAAAGTAAAGACTTGGTAATTCAATACCTTCCAGTTTGGTATATTGCCAAACATCCATTTCCGTCCAATTACTTAAGGGGAAAACGCGAAAGTTCTCCCCTGGACTCTTGCGACCGTTAAACAAATTCCATAGCTCTGGGCGTTGATTTTTTGGGTCCCATTGGCCAAAAGAGTCACGATGAGAGAAAAAACGCTCCTTGGCCCGGGCTTTCTCCTCATCTCTCCTACCCCCGCCTAAGCAAGCATCCAGGGATTCTTTTTCAATCGTCTCCAAAAGGGTCACAGACTGCAAAGCATTCCTGCTTGCATTGGGGCCTTTTTCCTCAACCGCTGTGCCCTGGTCAATGGAGTCCTGAACAGAACCGACAAGTAACTGCACGCCAAGTTTAGAAATGAATTTATCCCGAAATTCAATGGTTTCAGGAAAGTTATGCCCCGTATCGACATGGACAAAAGGAAAGGGAACTTTGGATGGATGAAACGCCTTGTAAGCAAGATGGGCCATCACAATGGAGTCCTTACCCCCAGAAAAAAGGAGACCGGGTCTTTCAAACTGGGCAGCGGTTTCCCTGAGGATAAAAATCGCCTCAGACTCAAGTTGCTGCAAGTGAGTTAAGTTGTAGTTTTGCATAGTGAAATCAGGAAAGAAATAAATTCTCGAGTACAAAAGAGTAAAGCTTTCCGGAGGAATCCGTAAGCTCTTGACCTTCCGTTTCTATGATAAGATTTGGAGTCGAAGGCTCTTCAAACTTGGATGTGCTGCCGGTGAAAGAAGGAACGGAGGATGCTTCAGCTTTGGCATACAATCCCTTTACATCTCTTTTTTTGCATTCAGAAAAAGAGGCTTTCACATAGACCTCATGGTAGTCGTCGGCCCCGATGCATTGCTTGGCCAAATCTCGTAAAGATTGAAACGGGGTAATGCAGGAAACAACTACAACCACACCAGATTGACAGAGTATTTTAGCTAATTCAGCAGTCCGCCTTATATTTTCCTTTCGATCCGAATCCGAGAACCCAAGGTCTTGGTTGAGGCCACATCGAAGATTGTCCCCATCCAGAACAATACAAAAAACACCCTTCTGCAAAAGACGCTCTTCAAGATCTATCGCTAAGGTGCTTTTCCCAGATCCTGAAAGTCCGCAAAGCCAAAAAACCCTACCTTTTTGACCAAGGGCTTCCTCTTTCTTTTGCCTGCCAACTAAACGGGACTGAATCGGATGGATATTATCTGCGCTCATGAAATTAAGGAAGTTAGAGAATAAACAAAACTAAAAAAAAAGCGAGAACACAATGTGTTCCCGCTTGTTGGGGTGGAGAACATGAGGGTGTTCTCCGTGGGGTAAAATCCAGCCTATTGAGAAGGAGCCGAACCTGCAAGATTTAAAATGATCTCGATATCATTGGATACTTTTTCAAGATGCTCCCCCTTTTGAATATCAAATTCGTCCCGTTTCACTGTAAATTTAGACCTGACCACAAGAAGATCTCCCGGTACACGATTCCTTTTCTCCAACAGGCCTTCTAGGTAAGAAATCTTCACCGGGATTGACATGGCCAGGGTGATATTGCGAATCGTCATTTTTCCATTTATTTCACCGAGGACATGGAGTCCATCTCTTTTGATTTCAGTCATGGAGTTGAAAACCAACTTGATGTCAGGGAATTTTTCGGCATTCAACCAGTCTTCCCCATGCATATGTTCCTTCAGGACTGGGTTGCCCACATGAAGGCTTTTTACTTTAAGGATGATTTCTCCTCTGATTTCCTTTGGTTTTTGGGGGTCAAAATGAACGCTACCAGAAATATCATCCCCTGAACCACTGATTGATTCAAGGGGGGCATCAAGATGAAACAAAATACTGTTAACACCCTTGGGGTCTTTGAAATCAAAATGGGTAGTCTTGGAGTAAACAAAGGCAGAGTTAAGTATAAAGATGGAGTAGATGATGTATTTCATAATAGGTAATATTTCTCTTATCTTTGGGTAGGTAAATCAAGGTATTTTTAACTTTAAGGCTTAGTATAAAATCATTAGGCACGAGGATGAGCCTGCCCATGTGTCTTCTTAAGTTTAGCAACCGATACATGAGTGTAAATTTGAGTTGTGGAGAGACTTCGATGCCCAAGCATTTCCTGAACTGCCCGAAGATCCGCACCGTGATCAAGCAAATGGGTTGCGTAACTATGCCTGAGTTTATGGGGACTTAAATCCAACGGTAACCCTGCAGTTAAAAGA
>CBFIFQ010000091.1:0-6384 GCA_965661905.1 Opitutales bacterium | reverse complement strand
GTCAAAAAAGATCCAGGTTGTCGCGATGATTTAGCGGCTAAAAAACCGGAACTTATCGCCAGGCTATCCGCTTCCTATGAGCAGTGGTGGGAGAGAACCTACCCTGAGATGATTGCTAAAGGTGGGGATCTCGGGGATCCCAACCAGGGAAGAAGAGCTTCCGCGCGCGACAAGGAATGGAAAGCTAAAAGAGAAGCCAACGCTCCCTAAATCAATTCGTCACCCAGCGAAGGTTACGGAATGATGGGGCTGTGCCCTTCCAATCAGCTCCAAGTTTCAAGGATTTTGCCTGGGAACCCCTGCCGGGATTGAGAGTAATTTTGGCATCAAGTTGCAATTCTTTAATACCCTGCCAGGAATCCAAAGCCTGGCCCTCCGCATTTTTAAAAACCTCACACCGCAGAAGGATCGATGTCCAGGTTCCTCCTCCCTTGATTTCAACTTCAGTGGCATAGCCATCCAGTCCCAATATCATTTGATTTGGCTGGTCTGCCTGTACTTCCAGTCCCAGCTTGGCACCTTGTGGCGCCTTCCATACGGGGTCGTATACTTTGTGGGTTTTGACCCCCCATTGCCCGGGCTTGTATGAAAACCATTCTTTCTGCCATTCCCCTTGGAAATCCTCGATCATCAGCCTTGAATCAAGACCCGTGCTTACCTTCGCATTTCTTAACTGGTCAGGTCTAATCAAGGCAGGCAGGGAGGAAAGAGTAAAAGTCTTGGCTTCATAGGTTCCATAATAATAACCCGCTCCCCGAATGGGACTTGTAAGCTCATAGCTTACATTTGCATAAACCCAGAGAGGTAGATCTACGGAGTGAACCGGTAACTTCGCCACCCACTTCCCCTGGTTTTCGCCAACTGGAGAATGGTGCCAGAAACGGTTTTTAGTGTTAGCGGAATTATCTTTTTTTCCGTCCACTTGCCCCTGTTGTGTGTAAAAGACATCAATCGATGAAATTTTACGGGAATCATCGACAACAATCGTCACCTCTGGTGATTTCCCCTTCGCCAATTTAACATCGATTTTTGGGCCCGCAGGGACTTGCCTGCCCCCCTTGAGGTATTGATCAAACCAAATTTGGGTACCCACCTCGTAAGCTGCGGTGTCCTGATGATTGTGATGAGGAGCACAGGTCACTCGCCATCTGTCAGTTTTAATTTCTTCAATTGCTGCAGGCAGGTCATTAATTCTCCCGTGAAAATCATTGGCCGGGCTTAAAAACATGATAGGACAGGAAATGTTTTTCAGGTTGGGTGGGTCACTCACAGTCGCTAGGTGTAAGGGGTCATCTGTGTAACGGTCACTCATCCCACCACAGGATGGGACCGCGGCTTTGACCCGGGAGTCTGAGCCAGCGGTGGCAACTGTTAGCTTTCCGCCCATGGAATGCCCGTATACCCCGAGCCTTGCCCCATCCACTTCCGGTTGCCTTTCTAAAAACGTCAGCCCTCTTCGGGCCGCCAGCGTCACCAAAAACCAGGCATTGTTGCGTGGAGATTTGACTGGGTCCAGAGTCCACTCCTCGACCGGTATGGAAGGAAAGGCATCTTTCCCATAACGGCTCGGTGCATGATAGGCATCCAACGCCCCCCAATCGGTGGTAAGTTTATACCTTGGGTCACTGGTTTTTGCTTCCCAAAACAGTTTCACTTCTGCAGGAGACACACGGTATGAGGGAGCTGAAATACGGCCGGCCCAGGCAATCGATAAAGTGGCATAGCCCCGCTTGGCATTAGTCAGGGGTGCATTACGGTCTGCGTATTGCCCACCACCATGTATTTGAAGTAACCCTGGAATTTCCTTTGCCCCTTTGGGGTATCCGTAAATCCCCGCCATCATTGCTCTTTTACCTTTGAATACACCAATTCGATAACGCAAAACTTGCAGGACAACCTCGCCCTCTTCCCATTGGTGAAGAACTTCCACATCCAAGGGTTCTTTTCCCGGATCAAACCCGCCCCACATGTCGCTGTGAGTTAAGGGTACTTTACCACCCACTGAAAGCGGTAAGGTTTCAAAGGAATCTTCTTTCTTTCCTTTTAAAAAGAGGAAACTCAGGAAAAACAGCAGAAATAAAGACGATCTATGAATGGATGGAATCATCAAGCCTTTAAAAAAGATAAACTCTCTTTTGGCAATCTAAGGAAAGGCTAACGGCTTATTTTATTTCAGCAGAATCGTTATAGCTCGTCCCCATGGTCACTTCAATGTGCGAAGGAAACGGGTCGGTGGCATAGCAAAGTCTGTAATTCTCGAGAACGGCCAAAAATTGATCGGTAACCACCGTTCCCCGGGGTGCAATGAGGTAGCCATTGGACATTCGCAGATCATCCTTTATTCGCATTCCCTGGGAAAGATCTTTGAGCTCAACCGAACGAACCTGGGGTCCGCCATCCGCATAAGGTCTTACTTTACTAAGAGCCTCCAAACCACCGGGTAAGTATAGGGTACGATTTTTAAGCAACCATTCAAATATCATCGGCCTGGCATGGCCCATACTTGCGACTTCGTCGTAGTTTTTTGACAAACGGATGACCGAGGCCAAGGTTCTCGTCTCACGATCTTCCTTCGCATGTGAATCAAAATTTTGATCCACATATTTTACAACCTTAATTACTTCATCAAGTCGGGGAATCCCTTCAAGCATAGACTCGGTAAGCCCGGGTAGTCTGGCGATTATATCAGCCAATCCTGGAGCCACTTCCTGGTTGTTATATACTTTTTCCTGCACCTCCTCAGGCAGGGACAAGTAACCGAGGTAATAAAATGTGACCGCCAATTCCAATCGCCAGGAGTTAGAGATTCCCAATTCAGCAGCAAGTTGAAAAGCAAGCCGCTTAACCCGGAGCGCTCGGCCAAAATATAAAGGTTTGGATGCAGAAAGAATGCAAGTCATTGCCCGGATGGCCCCGTTCATCGTTTGGGTCAGCATATCTTTCTCCGCCCGCAAGGTCCGAAATTGTTTCAAGGCTTCGAGAAGATGATCTTTTAATTCATCCCCATTACAAGGTTTCGATAAAAGACGAAAAATATTACCATTCCGTACAGCTTGGGCAGCCGAATCAAAATTTGTCGCCCCCGTCAACAACATGGCCACCACATCCTGATCGAATTTCCGAATTTCAGCCAGAAATTCTGCTCCATTCATTTGGGGCATCATAAAATCAAAAACAACCACCGCAAAAGGGCCTTCTTTCTGGAAAATGTCTAAGCCCTCCATTCCCGATGATGCAAAGCACAGGTTAAATTGCCTGCCTAGGGTAAGTTTAAAAGCACTTAGAATTGAACTTTCATCATCAACAAAGAGAATTTTATCACTTTGAGAATCAACTACCATGCTTGCAAGCTGACACAGGACTAAAGATGAAGTCAAATTATAATATCTAGTAATTTCGTTACCCTTGGCTCTCTTTTTTTCAATATGCTATACTTTAGTGCTTTACACGAGTAAGACTATAAATTCTTTTGGGTTCTGATCTTTCACTCTTTTAATTTCATGACTTGCTATACAAAGCCTTTGGTTTCCCTCTGTTTTTCCATTTTTTTAGCCTTCCCTCTCTTTTACGCGCTGGGTGACAACTATTCAAAAAAAGGTTATCTTACCTTTGACACAAAACCAATGGGAACCGAAGAGCGTCCACTTATCCTGCGCACTTACTGCCCGGACCCAAAACTAGACAGAAGCCTCGTACTGGGAAACCATTCCAGGGGTACAAATGTGGCCAAATACAGTGCTCGAAGTGGCAAAGAAAATGATAAAATTCAGACTCCGATAGCTGGTATTCCTGCATCCATAGCCGTAAACCTGGGGAAAAAGCTTTCCTATGTTTGGGACACCACCGAATGCAGATTACTTTACGCATGGACCGATGGATTCCTTGACATGAAAAACTACTGGGGTGACAAGGAGGGCGGAAGACGCAGAGGGTTTGCCTATGTACCCGAACTATATGGGTTACTTTTTTACAAGACACAAGGGAAACACCCTATCCACATAGATGGTAAATCCATTGCCGAACTGGGTGCGCCTAAGTACCTAGGGTACGAGCTTGATGAAACCAAACAACCTGTCTTTTCGTTTTCAGCAGGCAAACACACCATTGAATTTACTCCCCGTAGTGGACCAGGGAACCAAACTCTTCAACTTACCGTTTCAACCGGTGGAAAAGAAAAGATCACTTTCAAGTCTCCCAAAACCCAGGTCAAAGAAATGAGCTCGGAACCAGGGAAACTTGTGGTGGTGGTAAGACCCAACGCGGGAGACCGCTACTCTTCGGATAATAAAGTGATTGCCATTAAAGAAGCATCTTTAGCCAAAGGAGAGGAACTTTACAATAGCATGGGATGCGTGGCCTGCCATACCACCGATGGTGGACTGAACCACGGTCCGACCTTCAGGGGACTGGCGGGTAGTCATCGTGAATTCATTTCCGCAAAAGCTCAAAAAGCGGACGATGCCTACCTGATTGAATCGATTCAAAACCCGGGAGCCAAAACCGTTAAGGGCTATCTTTTAGGCATGATGCCACCTTATCAACTGCAACCGCTGGAGTATGAATCTTTGGTTCTCTTTATTAAAACTTGCAAGTAGACCGTCCTTATGAAATCGATTTCTCGCTTCCTTCTACTCTCTCTCTTCCTTTCAAACTTTGGTTGGGCCAACAGCTATCTCTTCGAGGATGTCCCCTTCCCGAAGGAGCTACCTCCGGAGATTGGTGGCCTTGCCTTTGATCAAGATGGTAAGCTTTATGCCTGCCTCCGCCGTGGGGATGTTTTGGTAAGTCATCCCGGCAAGGATTTATCTAAGATTGAATGGAAAGTGTTTGCCACGGGCTTACACAATGGCATGGGCATGGAAGTCATTGCTCCCGGTAAAATTGTTGTCAGCCAGATGGCAGAGCTCACCCTGATTGAGGATCTGGATAGGGATGGTGTAGCCGATCGCTACCGCAACCTGTGCTCCGATTTTGGATTAAGTGGAAACTACCATGAAACCAATGCCATTTGTTCGGACGGAAAAGGCGGTTATTATCTTGCACTGGGCACAGCTTCGCACAATGGCCCCACCTTTTACACCTCTCGTGGTGAATACAAACATGATGGACGCAGGGGGCGAAATTTTTCCGCAGTTAAACAAAAAGGATATGTGGTGCACTACCAAAAAGATGGCTCCCTTACACCCTATGCAAATGGATTCAGGATGCACAATGGGATTGCTCGGGATGAAAACGGCAACCTATGGTGCGGAGACAACCAGGGGGACTGGCGGGGAGGTTCCCCTATCTACCGCGTAAAAAAGGATGGCTTCCACGGCCACCCTTCCAGCCTTATCTGGGACAAACGTTATGATCCTTTTGGTATGCCTTTGTTTTACCCACGCAAACTACTGGACGAACTCTACGATAAGCCCGCCATGGAACTGCCCCGCAATATGATGCACTCCCCGGGAGAACCCATGGTGATTGAGTCAAATGAATTTGGTCCTTTTGCTGGACAGATGTTGGTACCCGATGAAAATGGGCGAAGGATTGTTCGCTTGATGCCCGAAGAAGTGGATAGTGCTTGGCAGGGTGCAGCCGCCATTTTCTACGAAAACACAAAACTTCGTGCCGGTGGTGTGCGTATTGCCCCTTCCCCCGACGGCAAATCAATTTACTACGGGTCAACCACCCGGGGTTGGCAACGCCCCGATGAAGGCATTCAAAGGATTACTTACAATGGTAAGACACCTTTCCACATACAATCATGTTCACTGACCCTTGATGGGTTCAATGTTGGCTTTACCGAGCCCATCGCCAACCCGGACAAACTTTCCCAAAATATAAAAATCCTGAGCTATCGTTTTGAATATGGATACAGGTATGGCTCCAGGGAATTGGATAAGAAAAACCACAAAATTATCGGAGTTCAAAAAATGGATGATTCCGACAATCCGACTTGGGCAATATCGGTTGAAAACCTTGCCCCTGGAAGAATCTACGAACTATCATTTTCCGTAAAATCAAGTAGCGGTTCGGAGATGAAAAATCCGTTTGTTCAATACACTGTCCAACGCTTAAGAAGACCCTTGAGTGATTTTCCAGCCACTATTTCAAAAACAGAAAGAGGTCTTGAGGTTAGCCTGGGAGGAAAACCTTTCGCCACCTATGACAATACTTCCTCCAATAAACCCATCATTTGGCAGGTAATCGGACCGAATGGTCAGAGGATGCTGCGTGACTGGCCGCTCAAAAGAGACAGGCCCGGGGAGGCTCACGATCATATTCACCACCAGGGCATTTTTATCGGACACGAACGGATAAGCGGAGCAAATTTCTGGCATATCGATAAGACAAATTCAGGGTCGATCGAGCAAAGAAGATTAATTGAGACCCGCTCGG
>CBFIFQ010000090.1:0-6576 GCA_965661905.1 Opitutales bacterium | reverse complement strand
GCGAAATGGGCCAATTCCAGCGTAATCATAATAGCCGGATAATTTCAGGGCATGTGCCTCATCGAAAGAGTGAACGGTGCCACCAATAATCTTGCCCTCCCCAATCGCAAGTCGTGCTGATTTCGGCGGTTCATCATTACTGCCAAGATGTACACCATCAGCTCCGGTTGCGTTACATAATCTTGGGTCATCATTTACTATAATACATGCACCTAACTTCCTGGCATCTTTGATAGCAGATCTGAGTCTCTTTACTTCTTCCTCAACAAATTTTTTTTTGGACCTTACCTGAATAATCTTAACCCCTTCTTGAGCCATACTCGATACTTGATCAGCATGAGAGGAGGTAACATTATCGGAGGTAATGCAATAAAGTGGATGGTTTAGTAAGTCAATCATCACAATGGACGAATTTGAACATAGTTGTATCACCTTAGCTGCAAGCGGGACATACTTTGCAGGGAGGTATTAAACTCCTTGTAGGCTACCACTGGGTCAGGTTTCCCCCAAATAGATCCGAGTAAAGCAACGCCATCAAAACCAGTCTCCACAATCGTACTTATTTTATTTCTTCGAATGCCACCCAGAGCATAGACCAAAGGTCTCCTGCCTTTCATATCCAGTTTCTCCAGGGCCGATGACAAATTTGACAGCGAAACTTTTGGCTTGTGCCCAGCTTTTGATATGGAATGGAAAACAGGACCAAAAAAAACATAATCAAGGATATCAGTTTCTATCTGAAGCTCATTGATTTTATGAAGGGAGCGACTCCGGGTGCCTGTCACATCTTTTAACTTTTCATCCGAGCGGTGATGATAGCCCCCAAGATCAAAATCGTTAAGCAGTTCATAGGTCCGGTGTAAAATAATTCTTTTGTGGTAATCGGCTGGTATTTTTTTTAGCAACCGGGCAACGCTTGAAGGTGAATGATCTGGCTTGCGTAGATGGAATTTGGAAACACCGGCTTTAAACAGGTTTACCATCATCTTGTCTTCGCCGTCTTTAAAGTTCGGCGAGGAAATAATTGCGACATGCAATGGTTTACTCATCCTCCTTGGGTGGCTTGTATCAGTATAAGCCTGTCACTTTCATGAAGAGTGACATTTTCCATTTCACCTTCGGGAATCACAGTTTCATTTAAGGCGACGGCCCACCCTCTAAAATCATCAAGGTTGATCGAATGAAGAAAACTTTTAAGTTTTATTTCCTCCGGGACCTGATGAGGGGCATCGTTAACAAAAATCTTCATTCAGGAGCTGTATAATTCCCCCCCCGATGTGTTAAACTCTTCTGCTTTCTTCTTCATTCCTTCTGCGATTGCATCCTTCTCTGAATCCAGCCCTTGATCTTTTGCGTATTGCCTGACCTCCTCTGAAATTTTCATTGAACAAAAATGAGGTCCGCACATGGAGCAGAAGTGAGCAGTTTTGGCATTCTCCTGTGGGAGGGTCTGGTCATGAAACTCTCGAGCTTTATCAGGATCAAGTGATAGATTGAATTGATCCTGCCATCTGAATTCAAAGCGGGCTTTGGATAGGGCATTATCTCGGAATTGGGCCGACGGATGCCCCTTGGCTAAATCTGCGGCATGGGCGGCCAATTTATAAGTAACAACTCCCTCTCTTACATCCTCTCTGTCTGGCAGACCAAGGTGTTCCTTTGGTGTGACATAGCATAACATGGCACAGCCATACCAGCCAATCATGGCTGCACCGATACCACTGGTTATATGATCATAGCCAGGGGCAATATCAGTGGTCAAAGGACCGAGTGTATAAAAAGGTGCTTCATGACACCATTCAATCTGTTTCTCCATATTCTCTTTGATCATATGCATAGGCACATGACCAGGGCCTTCGTTCATTACTTGTACACCATATTTCCAAGCCCTTGTTGTTAGCTCACCTTGTGTTTTAAGTTCAGCAAATTGAGCTTCATCATTGGCATCTGCAATAGACCCGGGACGGAGCCCATCCCCGATAGAAAAAGAAACATCATAGGCAGCCATAATCTGGCAAATCTCATCCCATTTTTCGTAAAGGAAATTTTCTTTGTGATGAGCGAGGCACCACTTAGCCATTATTGAGCCTCCACGGCTGACGATTCCTGTCATCCTCTTGCTGGTGAGGGGAACATAGCGAAGTAATACACCGGCATGAATGGTGAAATAATCAACCCCTTGCTCCGCTTGTTCAATCAAAGTATCCCGAAAAATTTCCCAAGTTAAATCTTCAGGTTTCCCTCTTACCTTTTCAAGAGCTTGATAAATTGGAACTGTTCCCACAGGGACCGGACAATTTCTGATAATCCATTCTCGGGTACGATGAATATTCTTACCGGTAGACAGGTCCATCAAAGTGTCTGCCCCCCATTTTGTAGCCCACCTCATTTTTTCAACTTCTTCCTCAATAGAAGAGGCGACTGCTGAATTCCCAATATTGGCATTAATTTTAACCAGGAAGTTTCGACCGATAATCATCGGTTCCAGTTCGGGATGATTAATATTAGCCGGTATAATAGCTCGCCCCCGGGCAACTTCACTTCGGACAAATTCAGGTGTAATTTCTTTAGGTATAGAGGCACCAAAATTTTCACCAGGGTGTTGGTGGTTCAGGCTGTTTCGATCATTATCCTGGGAGCATTCAAGGTCATTGCTCAAAGCCTGAAGCTTCATATTCTCCCGAATTGCAATAAATTCCATCTCGGGTGTAATTATGCCATCTCTTGCGTATTGAAGTTGAGTGACTGCATTCCCAGTTTTGGATTTCCGCACCTTTATCTTGGAGCGGTCATAATCGGGCAAGTCTTTCCCTTTTTGGTCTGATCTTTGAGCATGTAAGTCAGATAAATAACCATTATCTGCAGGGGTCGCTTGCCTTCCTTGAATAAAATCTGTGTCTCCACGCTCTTCAATCCATTGATCGCGGATACGGGGAAGACCTAGCTCATGTTGCCGGTGGAAATCAGGATCGCCCCACGGACCAGAGGTGTCATAAACGCGGACCGGATCGTTAGGCTCTTCCTTTTGCTCTGATGTTCTGGTTGGGGACAGTGAAATTTCTTTCATCGGTACTCTTACTCCCGAGTTGCCGCCTTCTAAGTAAACACGTTTTGAGTTATTTTGGCTATCTTCCAGGTCTTCGACTTTTTTAATCATAATTAAGAGGTTGTGCCGAAGAAATACTGCGGTGAAACAGTAAGTTTTCCCTACGGCGTTGTAATATCGCATCAGGTTCTAAGGGTCGCACACGGATCGTTTGTGCCTCTCAGTTTTCGCCTAAAGCTCCCCTAAACTAACTTTTATTGAAACGGGAAATGAAAGAAATGCAACCTAAAGAATTAAATTATTATTTTCTACCGAATCTCATACTTTCCGTCCGTTCGCTTTGAAATATAACCTGCAAGCTCCAGACCTGTCAGGGTGGAAGCAATGTCTTGAACTGGCAGGGTAGATTTAGAGCTAATTTCCTCACAGTTCATGATCCCATTTTGTTCAAGGACATTCATGATTGTCACCTCACTCTTCGAAAAGTTTAGGCTCTCCAGCTTGCGGGGCTGGGATTGACTGTCGTTAGAATAGGCAGTATCTGCAGGGAAATCTAAAGTCAAGGAAGGGAGTAAATCATCTATTATATCATTTGCATTACGAATAAGAGTGGCACCCTCACGGATTAGGTGGTGGCATCCGAGGGAGCTGGCTTGATCCACTCTTCCAGGAACTGCAAATACGGAGCGACCCTGTTCCGCAGCAAATCTTGCAGTAATTAAACTCCCACCTGATGCACCTGACTCGACAACCACGGTGCCGGATGAAATTCCCGATACCAACCGGTTTCTCATTGGAAAAGTCCTTCGATCCGCTTTTCTACCAAATGGAAACTCGGATAGCACTGCTCCTTTAGTCGCAATCTCTCGATACAAGCTCAGGTGTTCGGGAGGATAAATGATATCGATCCCACTCCCCAGGAATGCAATTGTCTTTCCATTTGCATCCAGGGCAGCCTGATGGGCAATCGCATCAATTCCCCGGGCCATTCCACTCACAATGCAGAATCCTTTTTGTGCCAACCTGGATGATAGTTCATGGCAAATTTTTTGAGCATATAAGGAAGGGGCACGGGTGCCTACAATTGAAATATAAGGACCATCGGGAATTGACCCTTTTTGATATAAGCCGAGGGGAGTATCGTAAATTTCATGTAAAGCTTTGGGAAGATCATTTTCAGTTATAAATGAAGACTCATACTTTTTAATATTCCTCAGCTCTTTGCTTACCCAATCCTCATTGAGAGGATTTTGAATCGATGCAATCATGGCACCCCCTATTCCCTTGACTGATAAAAGTTCCTCTTTGCTTGCATGCAGGATCTTTACTGGATCCCCATCAAAGGCATCGAGTAAACGACTGGTGCTAATAGGACCAAGTTTCGGCAAGCAATTTAATAATAGAAATGCCTCTGTTCTTCTACTTACTTTAAAACACACAATAAAACCAATTTTTCAAATTGTGATGTAAAGTAAAGTCATTAGAAAAAAAAGCCGTATCAACCAATTAATTCAGCCAGAATCTTCGTACGGGATGGATGCCTTAATTTTCGAAGGGCGGAAGCTTCCAGCTGTCGTACCCGTTCACGAGTGATACCCATGATGACCGCAATTTCTTCAAGCGTGAATTTTCTGCCTGGGCAATTCACCGAGACCCAAACGCAGGTTTTGCGAAGCTTTTCTTCCTGGGAACCCGTAAAGAGTGGAACTTTGAGATTGAAAGCAATTTTACGAGCACACACATTTAATAATAACACAAGTTGCAGTGGTATGCAAAAAATTGAGCTTCAGCTTACATCTTCACGGCATAAAGGATGTCCGACCTTCATGTCTCTGGAAGCCTTTTTATTGAGAACTACCTCCCACTTGCTTGGACACATACCATCTCCGGGCCTTGCGATTCGTAAGTTTGTGGGATCAAGCAGTTCACCCTTTTTTATATCCTTACAAACAAGAATTGATCTCTTGTACTTTACTCTCTTGGTTATCCTTGAGCTTTCCATAAGGTTTGAAGTTTTTGACTTAATCCCCTTGTGAGCTTTCCTGACTGCAGAGCACAAATCAGTGAATTCTTCAGGGAGCAAGGAAAATGCGCCATCAATTGAAGAGCTATCCCTGTCGAGGGTCAGATGTTTTTCGATTACACATGCCCCAAGAGCCGTTGCTGCAACAGCCATGAGACAGCCATCTGAATGGTCAGATAAGCCCACTTTACATCCAAATTTTTGTTGAATTTTCGGGAGATTGGATAGTTCAAAATCTTCAACTTTTGCGGGGTACTCGCTAACGCAGTACAGGAGGATCACTTCAGGGCAACCATTGTCTTTCAATGCCTGAACCGCTTGCCCTATTTCCTCTTCATCTGATACACCAATACTGGCAAGGACTGGTTTTCTTAAAGCTCCCACCTTCCTAAGAAGGGGGAAGTGATTGAGCTCAAAAGACGCAATTTTATAAAGAGGAGGATTCAATTCCCGCTCAAGGAATTCAACGGCTGTCTCGTCGAATGGTGAACTAAAGCAAACCATGTTTTTTTCTTTGGCACGAACAGCTATCTCCCTGTGCCACTCCCACGGTGTCATGGCTTGTTTATATAAGTCGTAAAGATACTTACCCTTCCATAATCCGTCTTGGAGTAAAAACCTGCTATCCTGAGCATCTACAGTTATTGTATCTGGCTTATAAGTCTGCAGTTTGATGGCATCCGCTCCTGCCTCTGAGGCCTTATCGACAAGTTGCAGTGCTTTGCTTAAGCAACCCCCATGATTCCCTGATAACTCAGCGACAATAAAGGGAGGCGAGCTTTCATCTGTAATCGCCGTCATGTCCATTGTGCTGCTATTTGCTTTTTTATTATTGGATAAAATCCTCAAGTAAATCTTTGAGGGCAGATTCAGTGCAATGCTCGGAGTTATTGTTACTTGCGTAGACAAAGCCCTGTTGACACTTCTTTCCACCCTTAATCCCGATTTTATTACCCCAAAATGATTTTATAGGCTGGATTACAAAATGATCTTTAAATTCCAAAACATTTCGGGATTCATCCTCCGGGATTAAGGTTTCGTGCATTTTTTCCCCAGGTCTTAAACCGGTAATTTCCCACTCGCAGGAAGGGGCGATTACATTCGCTATTTCCCCCACCGTACAGGAAGGGATTTTTGGTATAAATAATTCCCCCCCCACCATTTCCTCTAGTGATTTAAATACAAACTCAGCACCCTGCTTGATCGTTAATAAAAAGCGGGTCATATCCGGATTGGTAATGGTTAGGCTGCCAAGTTCTCTTTGTTTCTGGAAAATGGGAGCCACACTGCCACGACTGCCCACAACATTGCCATAACGGACTACAGAAAAAATAGTACCGTCCTGACCGCCATAACTATTGGCAGCAACAAAAACTTTATCGGAGCATAATTTTGTGGCTCCGTATAAATTGACAGGGTTGACCGCTTTATCCGTACTCAGAGCTAACACTTTTCTAACGCCAGCTTTTAGAGCGGCATCCACAACATTAGTGGCACCGTTTACATT
>CBFIFQ010000089.1:0-6576 GCA_965661905.1 Opitutales bacterium | reverse complement strand
GGACCATGAAGGAACCTGGAAGACTACCAGGTCGATAGGTCAGATGTGTAAGCGTAGTAATGCGTTAAGCTAACTGATACTAATGATCCGAAACATTTAATTTATCATTATTGTTGTAAATTATTCGGACGACGCTCGTGCCCCTAGACGTTAAACTATATTTTTCCGTTATCGCGGACTGCCGCGGTAACAACTTATACCATCATGCATTTCGGCAGTTTTACGAAATCATTCTGGTGATCATAGATGAGGGGAAACACACGTTTCCATCCCGAACACGCTCGTTAAGCCCTCAATCGCTGATGGTAGTGCAGCCACGCTGCTGTGTGAGAGTAAGTTGTTGCCAGTCTTGCGACCCGTACCTTCTTAATGGAAGGTGCGGGTCTTTTCTTTTTACATTCAGTTATCTTCTTTTTAATCATATATTATTACTCATGGGTAATCTCAAAAAAAAGCGTCGCCTTAAAATGAACAAACATAAGCGTCGCAAACGTACACGAGCTAATCGCCATAAAAAACGCGATTGGTAATTTTCAAATTTTTACTTAGATAGCATTACGGTTTGTCTAACAGCTATCTATGCACATGGTTACTGTAGATGCTCCAAAGTGATCCATGTCTTGCCCAACCTGTAGAACAAAAATCTTCAGGCTCAGATGTTTTCCTTCTTCGTTTCGAAGATCATTTAGCTGATCTTTTACTTGATTTAGATGTCTCTATCGTAGAGCTTGCTAAGCATGTAGTCCTTTCCAAGGGTAAACGCATCCGTCCGTTACTTTGCTTCTATTGTGGTTCCGATAAGGCTGATATCTCACCTGATTTACTTGACGCTTCAGCTATTCTTGAATTAGTCCATGTTGCTACACTTGTTCACGATGATATTATTGACCAATCAGATGTCCGTCGTGGGGTTACTACTCTTCATTCTTTTGCAGGTGAACATACATCTATTCTTCTAGGAGATGCACTATTTAGTTTTGCTCTAGAATTGGCATCTAACTTTCCCACCAATCGAGTTTGTCAAATAGTTGCTAAAGCCACTCGATTAACATGTTCCGGTGAAATTTCCCAAACAACCTCACGCGGTAATTTTTCCTTATCCAAAGGACATTATTACAAATGCATACAAGATAAAACAGGCGAACTTTTTAAAGCGTCTTGTCAACTTGGTGCTTTACTAGGTGGCCATTCTGAAGAGGATATTGGTCTTGTCGGTGATTTTGGAATTCAATTAGGCATTTGTTACCAATTATATGATGATATAATGGATGCTTTTAGCAGCATTACCAGTATACACAAATCAACTGGTAACGATGTTGAATCAGGAAAACTAACTCTCCCGTTTCTATTTCTTATAGAAAATGCGTCCTCTTCTGAACAAGCATATTTATTAGATGTTTTTCACAACAATACAGTTTTGTCAAACAGAGGCAGAATCATAAAACTTTTAAATAAATACTCTATACTGAAAATGTGTACAAATGAATTTCATGCTAGATTCTCGAAGACAAATTTTCTCATTGAAAGGATTTCTGCTGAAACCCTTGCCTTGAATTTATCTCTTTTTATGTCTCTTTTTACTTCTAAGATTTCCAATTTAGACAAGCTTGAAACAAGTAATTTTCTTGCGAAATAATATCTTTTTCATAGCATAAGAATATGCAGATTGCTGCTAAAAACACTAAAGAGATTACCAACTCTACAACCAACACTGACGAAGTTTATGATTTGGTCACATTGGCTTTAGAAGGAGATTTCTCTGCGTTTGATAAAATAATGTCACTTTACAAAGAAAGGTTATATGGTGTTATTTTTAATATTACATTTAACCACGAGGATGCGGCTGACTTAACCCAAGAAACTTTCGTAAAAGCTTTTCGCTCCCTTTCAAAATTTAAAAGAAAGTCTTCATTTTTTACATGGATTTACCGAATCGGTGTTAACATGGCACTCTCTCATCTTAAAAAAAAGAGAGCACGCACTTTTTTTAGTTTCGATCAGTTCGCCGGGGGAGAGTCTCATCACAAAGAAATTTCAAACTTAACTACCAAAGATAACTCTTCAGTTAAAACTACGCTTCTGAATGAATTACATGAAAAATTGAACGAAGCACTGTCCAAGTTGTCAGATAAACATAGAACTATTGTGGTTCTTTTTGAAATTGATGGTCTTAGTCACAAAGAAATTGCTACTATTATGAAGTGTACAGAAGGAACTGTGCGTTCTCGTTTGCATTATGCTAAGCTTCAACTTCAATCTTTTCTAGGAGATTACATAAAGAATTAAGTCATGAATACTAATCAAACGAAACCTACATTAGAAACATTGCTACAATCAAAGAAGCATGATTTACCGGGCGAAGACTTCTGGATTGATTTACAAAAACAAGTTCAAGGCAAAGCATTGGCTTCCTTATCAGAACCTTCAATGACTAGTCTTTTTTTGAAGTACTCCTATCTGACCTTACCCGCTCTGGCAGTTGCTATCTTCTGTGCTATTTCATTTTATCCGGATACCGCCAAGACTCCTGAGGTATCTACCCTGAAATACAAACCTCTTGCCCTTGCTAAGTCTACCATACTTCCTTCGGAGAAAGATTTTAATATCATTCAAAACCTTCTCGCTTTTGATTATGATCTTACTGAAGTCGCTACTTTTGCTCACCATAGCACTTACGACAAATCTTCCTTTGCAGAGAAAACTCTAGAACCTGCTTCAGAAAAAACTTTTGAAGTTGAATACTCCAGTAATTTTGGGCATATCCAAGATGACCTGCTTGCGCAGTACACTTTTTAGGTTACATATAAATTTACTGATAGGAGTTGCTTTAACAGGCTGTTCTTGCCTGTTATTTTCTAATGATTTAGCCATTCAACAAAATGGACTTGATTTAGAGTCGAGGATTGAAGGGGTTTTTAGTAAATATCATGCATCTGTAGTAAGGGTAAAAGCCACCCGTGAGGTTACAGCGGATGGTAAGTCCAAGAGGTTACTAAAAATGGGAAGTGGCTTCTTCATAAGCCAAGATGGTCATATTCTTACAACTGGATTGCTAAATCAGCCGGATCGTATTTGGGTAGAATATAAAAAATCTTTTTACTTAGCCGAAAAGATCGGAAACGATTCTCTTTGTAATCTTTCTCTCCTGAAAATAACTAATAAGCCTAAAGATTTTTCCCATGTCTCTTTAAATGATTCCTTTGAAACTAAAAAACAAGGATCATTTATGGTGGCTCTTACATGTGCCTTAGAATTTGAAGTCGGTCCTACATATGGATTATTTCAGAGCGAAGAATTTTCTTTTGGTAAAAAATTATTCCCAACTAAGATGATTAGAGGTAGCTTGGACTTGGGCCCTGGTGAAGTCGGTGCTCCAGTTTTTGATTTGAATGGAAGGTTCCTAGGTATTTGTCACGCGGCTCTTCCTGATCTTCGTTCTTCCTTTGTTCTTCCTGCCAAGGCCTGCCTAAGAATTCGAGATGATTTACTTTTCTCTGGAGCTGTAAATTACGGTTGGTTTGGTATTGCAACCACGAAGAGACTCAACAGGAATAATGGTTTTGATATAATTATTGAGCGAATTTTAGATGGGTCCTCTGCCTCCAAGTCAAACTTCAAACTTGGCGATGTTATCGTGAAAATTGATGGCTCTCCTGTTACAGATCAAGGGGTTCTTGCAAATGCTGCTTTTTTTGCTCGCCCCGGAAATATCCTAGATTTTTTGGTTCGCAGAGATGATAAAGAAATTAAAGTTTCTTTGAAAGTGGAGAAGAGACCAGTTAATCAAATTGTGGACACTCAGCGGGATAATAATACTTCCATCACAGACATCAATTCTTCCCTTTTAATAGAAAAAATAGATAATTAAATCTTCTCTTTTTATTAGTTGATTTTCCGTATCTCTTTCAGAATGAACGAAAATAAACATCAAAATATATTTCCTCTACCTAATATTAATCATACAATTAAGTGGAGGAAATTAGATTCTTGTGGGGGCTTTGTTCAGAACTCCGATTTTGAGGGGGAAAGAATTTTGAAGGTTGATTGCAAAGCACTTGAATTACTTGCTGAAACTGCTTTTCATGATATTTCTCACTACCTAAGAAGCGATCATTTGGCTCAGTTAAAGGCTATACTGGACGATGATGATGCTTCCGCAAATGACCGTTTTGTGGCGTTGGATTTACTTCGTAATTCTCAAATTGCTTCCGAAGGTGTTCTGCCTATGTGTCAGGATACTGGTACGGCTATTGTTTTTGCAAAAAAGGGAAGATTAGTCTGGACAGATGGAAATGATGAAGATGCTTTATCCAAGGGAATAGAAGCCACTTACAATTCTGATAATTTACGATTTTCTCAACTTGCTCCCATTGGAATGTTTGAAGAAAAAAATACCCGAACCAATCTGCCTGCTCAAATAGACTTGTACCAAACCAAGGGGGATGAATATCATTTTCTTTTTATGGCAAAGGGTGGTGGGTCCGCTAACAAGACATTTTTGCACCAAGGTACACCATCGTTATTAAAAGAAGAACTCTTATTGGAATATTTAGATGAACGAATTGCTGCATTAGGAACAGCAGCCTGCCCGCCTTATCATTTAGCTATTGTAATTGGTGGCACCTCGGCAGAAGCCAATTTGAAAACTGTGAAACTTGCTAGTGCGCGGTACCTTGATAGTTTACCTGTTAAGGGAAATGAAAAGGGGCATGCGATTCGCTGTCCTTCTTTGGAAGCTAAGATTCTAGAGCTTACCCAAAAGCGTGGTATTGGCGCTCAGTTTGGAGGTAAGTATTTTTGCCTTGATGTTCGGGTGATACGTTTGCCACGACATGGAGCTAGCCTTCCCATTGGAATTGGGGTGAGCTGCTCTGCGGACCGCCAAGCTCTTGGTAAAATCACAAAAGATGGCGTTTTCCTTGAACAATTAGAGAAAAACCCTAGTAAGTTTCTCCCTGAGATTGAAGATGAAGACCAAGGAGAGGTTGTTTCCATTGATTTAAATAAAGGTATGGAGTCAGTTCTTTCTGAACTAAGCAAATACCCTGTAAAGACCCGCCTGTCCCTCAACGGCCCATTAATTGTCGCCCGTGACCTTGCTCATTCCCGTCTTCGGGAAAGGTTGAATTCTGGTCAGGGATTGCCTGAATATTTCAAGAAATATCCGGTCTACTATGCTGGACCAGCAAAAACACCTGATGGGTATGCTTCAGGTTCATTTGGACCTACAACGGCAGGGCGTATGGATGCCTTTGTAAATAAGTTTCAGGAAGCAGGCGGTTCAATGGTTATGCTTGCAAAAGGAAATCGTTCCAAGATGGTTGCCCAGGCCTGTAAAAAGCATGGTGGTTTCTACCTTGGGAGTATTGGCGGTTCAGCAGCCAGGTTAGCTCAAAATTGTATTAAAAGTATGGTGACAATTGAGTTTGAGGAATTGGGTATGGAAGCGATAAGAAAAATCGAGGTAGAAAACTTTCCTGCTTTCATTATTACAGATAATAAAGGTAATGATTTCTTTTTAGGCGACAATGCAGTTTAATTTTTAAGGCAACAATTTGTTTGAATATTTAAAAAGTTCGCCCTAAGGGAGAATAGTGCGATCAGTTTCATTAATTATATACCTTTTTTCATGTCTTGCTGTTCTCGCTGTAAAGCCATCTTCTCGAACGGTTCAGGGTATTGAAGGCTTTGAATCTACTTTTTACTCTGATTCTACAGGACTACCCTATTTATCCATAAAATATAAAACTGCTTTTTCACAAAAACCAAAAGTCGGTTTTTTAAAGTTTGGGATTTCTTTTTTAAAGATTTCACAATTAAAGATTCACTTGGATTTACGTTACTCTCCACCAAATCAACTTTTATCTAAGTGGCAAAATGTAATGACAAAGAAAGCGATAAGGTATGCAACGATGGAACCCATTCATCTGGATTTAGTCGATCGTGATGGAAAGCTATTGGAGGTAAAGGCTTCAAAGGGTAAATTTACATCCTCAGGGGAATTGAGAATGTGGGGTAAGGTGCTTTGCAGCAGTGAACAATATACAGACGAATTTGAAAGAGTTTCGATTGTATATGATGCTACCCTAAATGCCCTTTCACTAGTAAGAGGATCAAATGATCCAAACCCAATGCTTCTAACTTTTAAACATTTTTAAATCAAATCCCTTCAAAATATGAAAACCAGTATTTATCAAATCTGTCTTTTTTCTTTCCTGCTTTTATTAACTCCTTTGTTGAAAGCACAAATAACTTTTACGGATGTCAACTTTGAGAAATCTATTAGAGAAAAAGTTGAAAGAGGTTGGTTTTGGATTCCGAACTATTCAGGCTCAGACTACCAGTTTACAGAGGAGGATTTAGTAAATATTAGTTATCTTAGTTTTGATACAGGTGAATTCATAATTTCTTCCTTGGAAGACCTAAAATGGTTTCCAAATTTATATACCCTCCACATTTGGGATGCCTCTCAAATATCTGATTTTTCCCCAGTCTGGGAACTTAGTGATAAAATTGAGGATTTGGTTATTAATGGTTCGACTGAAGCTAAGATTACAGGCATTTCAGTAATGAATA
>CBFIFQ010000088.1:0-6642 GCA_965661905.1 Opitutales bacterium | reverse complement strand
CTAATGAAGGAAAAAAACAGATTCGTTCTGTTGAAATTGCCCTTCCTCCTCCTCCTCCACCACCGATATCCGAACCCCCACCGCCACCAGATACTCCGGAAGAACCCCCACCGCCGCCAGATCAGTCGATGAATATCGATCTTTCTCAATTGGACATGAATCTCAATGCCGGCGTCGGAAACATAATGGCAGGTACCTTCGCCTTTAAGGGATTTTCTGCCAGCAAGGATGCCATGTCCGAAATGAAAATTTTCAATCTTGCGGAGCTTGACCGCAAACCCCGCCTTCTTCGTAAACCTTCGATTAAATATCCCCCTTCTCTTAAACGGCAAAAAATCGAAGGTGATGTAAAGCTCCTTGTCCTGATTAATGAGAGAGGAAGTGTAAAAGTTCTTAAAGTTCTTTCCACAAGCCATCCGGAATTCACCGAAGCTGCCACGAAAGCCGTGGAACGATCACGCTACGAAGCACCCAAAAAAGGAGGAAAAGCGGTCCGCACAAAGTTCCTCCTCCCTGTACCTTTTCGCATGAGATAAATAGATTATGAAAAATAAAATAGCTGCACCAATCATTATACTACTTTCAGGACTGACTGTCCTTTATGGTAAAGTGGCCCCCTTGACTGAAAAAATCTGGTCAAACCCCATATTTATCAAGGAATACTTGGGCTCCTTTGCCATCAACTCCGAAGTCGAACCAAAAATCGGCCGGGCTGAGCAAGTGTTGTTTGATGACATCACAGATATGATCGATGATAATCGTACCAATGAAGTCATTGAAGAACTGAAAAAGGAATTTGACGAGATCGATTCCAACCCAGCCATTGACTTCACCCTCGCTAATTTCCTTGTCCAAGAAGGCAATATGACAGAGTCGATAAAATACTATATCTCAGCCATTCGAAAATTTCCGGACTTTTTGAGAGCCCGTAAAAACCTTGGTCTCATTTATGTGCAGGATGGTAATTTCTCCGAAGCCCTTCCTCACCTTGTCAAATGCGTGGAATTGGGTGGTGCAGGAGGAGACCTCTATGGTCTTATTGGCTACTGCTACTTAAATGGGGAGCTCTACGGCTCTGCATTGGACGCTTACCGCATGGCTCTGCTTTTTGAACCCGACAGCAAAGATTGGCGTCTAGGAAAAGCTCAATGCCTGATCTCTTTGGAAAAATATGATGATGCGATCGCGATGCTTACCGAGCTGATTCAGATGGACCAGTCCAAGAAAGATTTTTGGCTCTTTCAGGCAAATGCGTATCTTGCCAGCGAGAAAAGTGCGGAAGCAGCCGCCAATTTATATCTCGTAGACCTTATGGAAAAGGCAGACGCTAATTCTAAACTCCTGCTCGGTGACATTTATGTAACCTTGGAACTTCCTCATCTGGCTGTCCCCCAGTACCTTGAAGTCCTCCAATCAGATGAGACACTTTCAGTCACAAAAGCCCTACGAATTGTTGAAGTTCTGGCACGTTCCACCAATTGGGAGGAAGCGTCTGAAGTAGCACCCAAGATAAGGGAGAAATATGCTGAAAAATTTAGTCCGCTTGAAGCCAATAAATTTGATTCCTTGCGTGCCGAAATCCTCTTTGCTCTTGATCGAAAAGAAGAGGCAGTGAAAGCCCTCGAAGAACTTGCACAAAGAGATCCGCTCAATGGCCGAGTCTTGCTCCTGCTTGCCGGTCACTACTCCACAAACTTTCGGGAGAATTTAGATAATAATCGAAGCAAGGCGGATGAATTCGCAGCTAAGGCAATTTTTCTCTACGAACGGGCTGCCAATTTAGAAGATACAAGCGTTAAAGCATCCGCACTCATGAGACACGGTCAAATCCTCGTCCGCCAGAAAAAATATACAGACGCTGTAAAGTTTCTTGATAGATCTCATGCCCTCAAGCCTAGAGACTCCCTCGAAAAATACCTGGAGCAAGTGCGCCGACTTGCTGATCTTACTCAATCCTAATGTAACTCGAGTCTCATGCTTTTTAGTTCAGCCAAAAGTTTATTTATCTTCTTCACCTGCTTCGCTTTTGCACCATTCTACATGGTCGCACAGGATTCAAACTCCAATACTGAATCAAACTCATCTGTAGAGAAAGTTTCCATAAAGCCAGGACGTATATTAGGGCGAGTTTTCGATGATGATACCGGAGAAGCCCTTTCAGGGGTAACCATTGTTTTTGAAGACAAGTCAATTGAGACTAAAACTGACCTGGAAGGCAGATACCGCCAATCAAATTTAGAGCCTGGAATTTATTCCCTTTTGTTTTTTAAAGAAGGATACACAAGAACTAGAGTTCCAGATGTAATTCTTGAAGAAGGCAGGACAAAACTAGTCGATTTGCCCATGGTTCCGGATTATTCAAACCTGGAATCACTGGATGCTTTTGAAATCAATGCCGCGGATCTAGAAAACACTGAGATTGAACTTCTTTCAACTCGTAGAGAAGCAATCGTATTAAGTGACTCGATTGGTGCAGATTTCTTCTCTCGTGCTGGCGTTGGAGATGTTGCTGCTGCCATGACCAAAGTAACTGGTGCGAATGTTGTCGGGGGTAAATACGCGGTCATCAGGGGACTTGGCGACCGTTACTCCAATACCACCCTCAATGGTGCTCCCATACCCAGTTCAGACCCAAGCAAGCGAGCTGTACAGCTGGACCTTTTCCCCACTGAACTTGTTGATAGTATCGTAACAACCAAATCCTTTACTCCTGACAAGTCTGGAGATTTCACCGGGGGAAATGTCGATGTTCGAACAAAATCATTCCCGGATATGTTTTACATCAAGGCGGGTGTTTCCTTAAAGATGAATCCAAGTGTCTTAGGTGAAAGTATGCTCTACGCACCTAACCTGAAGATTGGAAATGATGCAAAATCAAACTCCTTTTCCTACGAACAGCTACCTACAGCTCAATATTTGAACTCAGAATATTTCTCCGGAGATGCAGCTCGGAGAGAAGCAAGTAGTAAAATACTCCACACGGGTTTCGTTCCGATCACTCAAAAGGGAGAATTTGACAGAAGTATTTCATTAAGTGCAGGCAATACCCTTGAATTAAAAAATGATATTAGAATTGGAATCATTTCTGCCATCTCTCAGGGCAGATCTTTTTCGAATTTACAAAATAAACATTCGGGAACCTATACGCTCGGTTCCAGTGGTCTTAATCCAATCTTGGAGGTTTCGGGTCAAGAATCCTCTGAAGAAGTTGATTTGAACGGTTTACTTGGTGTTTCCATTTTGGCATCTGATAACCATGAATTGTCTTTGATGGTAATGCACAATCGGGTTGCTGAGCAGATTGCCAGCACAGAAGCCGGTCTTTATAAGGGCGGTTCCGTCTCCTATCCTGACACAATTACAAAGTCTCTTACTGACACCTATGGACTAAGTGGAACCGTATCTCAGGCAAATCCGGGGCAAGCGTTTTACAATATCGATCAGTTTGAGCAGATAGAAAGAGAAATGACCACGGCACAAATTGCCGGGAAACATCAGCTTGATGAAGAAGAGGCAAGAGCTGAATGGTTCTTCTCTAAATCCAAAGCTGAAGAGAGACGGCCCGATTCCAGGCAACTCACTGGAATGTTGGTTGATTTGAATGACCGTAAAGTTAACACTTGGGAATATGTGGGAGGGAATGCAAGGTCACCCGCCAAACAATTTAGCGGTATTGAAGAAGATGGGAAAAGTTGGAAAGTTGATTTGATAATACCATTAAATATTGAACAAGGGTTTTTAGATTCTTTATCGATAAAAACCGGTTTGTCTGCTTCCAAGTTTGAGAGAATGGGTTACGGCAAGAAATACAGTCTCAATGTAAGCAAAACAAATTGGAACCCAATTGTGGCAAATTTGGATCAAGTTGAGCAGGTTTACAAGAACACTAATGATTGGGATTACTTACATAGTGCAATGACACAATCAAATTCCCGCTCCAAACCCTTTGGATATCAGGACAAAACTATATCGGGAAATACCATTCTCAATTACGAAGGTGTTCAGGAGATTGATGGTTCTTTTGCTATGTTGGATATAAAATTCCTCGAGCATTTCCGTACCACACTTGGTTTACGAAAAGAGAATACATTTTTTAATGCTAAACCAATATTCGGTTCCTACAATAGTGTGCTTGGTTCTATGGACTCCTTAACTGGTGAAATTGATGCAAGTGATACCCTTCGTGCAGTTTCTCTTACCTGGGAGCATGGTTCAGAAAAAAACATGAACTTAAGGTTTGCCTATGGTGAAACTATTGCACGCCCTACTTTTTTTGAGTTCACTCCAGTTAGACTGTCCAACGAGGCTGAAAAATTTACTGTGGAAGGTAATCCCGATCTTAGAAGAACCCTGGTGGATAATTTTGATTTAAGGTGGGAATGGTTTCCTAGTGAGGGTGAAATCATTTCTATAGGTGCTTTCAAAAAAGATTTTACAGATCCAATTGTAAGCACCGCTAGTTTTACGAGTACAAGCGCACTTTACAGTTGGACCAACGCAAAAAATGGAACGATCAAGGGACTTGAATTGGAAGGAAGAATGAATTTGTTTGAGTTTTATTCCGTTGGTTCAAACCTAACCTTAGTTGAATCTGAGCTTTCTGAACTGGATGCATTTGCCACCGGATCAAATACCTCCTTTCAGGGACAGCCATCGTATATATTTAATTTCGATATTGGACTTAACCTGGAAGAGTATCAACTTACCAGTAATTTATTTTTTAATTTTGTTGGGGAGTATTTACACAGCGTAAGCGCTGGTTCCATCCCCAACATTATCCATAAGGAAACCATGTCCTTGGATTTCAATTTGCAAAAATTATTTTTAGAAAACTGGAGCGTCAAATTCTCAGCCCAAAATATTTTAGATCCTGAACAAGTTACCTTTTATGAAGGATACGAAGATCGGGTTCACTCAAGCTACAAAAAAGGGAGATCCTTCGGGTTGAGTTTAAATTGGAGTTACTGAGACAAATCACGCCAAGTTGCGCAAATGTTACATTTTCTGTGATAAAAAAAAATTTTTTACTAATATAACTAAGTTTCTAATTAATCATCATACCATGACAAATAAATTAATTCACTACCTGCTTCTGTTCTGTTTCGGCCAAAGCCTGTTTGGTGCTGATATTACCCTCAGCTCAGACATTTCCACGGACACCACATTGTCTGCTGACAACGATTACATTTTGGACAAGCCCATTTATGTCATAAACGATGCGACTTTAACCATCGAACCTGGCACCACCATTTACGGAACACAAAATACAGCAGCCGGTACCTTCGGGTCGTTGGTCATCACCCGCGGTGCGAAGATCATCGCCTCAGGTACAGCTTCGCAACCAATTGTGTTCACCTCACTCAACGAGCGAGACAACCCAGGTGCCCTTGATCTTGAGACAAGTGCAGAATGGGGAGGATTGATTATTCTCGGTAAAGCAGTCCTCAACGATGCGGGTAATATTTACTTAGACCCCAACAACACTTCCACCCCTCCAACCCGTGAGATCGAAGGTTTCCCTGCTGGTTCCAGTAGCTATCTTCTTTATGGTGGTATCGATGATGAGGACAACTCCGGTGTTCTCCGCTATGTTTCAATTCGTTATGGTGGATATGAGTTTGCCCCCGACGAGGAAATCAATGGATTAACCCTTGGGGCGGTTGGCTCCGGAACCACCATCGAATATGTCGAAGTTTACAACAATGCTGACGATGGCATCGAATTCTTTGGAGGTACCGTCAACACCAAGTACATGGTTATGGCTTACAATGAGGACGAGTCCTTTGACATCGATGAAGGATATCGCGGTAAAGGTCAGTTCTGGTTTGCTCTTCAAAAAGACATCGGTAATGGCTCCGACTACGGAGGAGAACATGACGGTGGAAACAGCCCTGACAAAACATTGGCTCCTTTCGCTCACCCCTCCGTATACAACGCAACATGGATTGGGACTTCCGCACAGGGAGCGTTTCGTTTGAAGGAAAATTTTGGTGGGGAGTATCACAACTCAATCTTCACTAACTTCAAATATGCCTTCCGGGTTGATGAGGCAGCAGATCCAACCCAAAATATTGCCAAGCAAATTGCCGACGGCAACCTCAAGTACAATAACAATATCTTCTGGAATATGGCTGATTACAATGCCACAACCGGAGATTCAAGTCTGACCAAGGATGGAGATGCCAACGAATTGGCATTGCTTGCCCAAACTGGAAACCAATATGCAGACCCACAACTAGGCGGCATCTCGTACACCGCGAATAGTGGACTTGACCCACGCCCATCCTCAAGTGGTATTGCAACCACAAGTTCTCGTACATCTCTTCCAGCATCTGATAGTTTCTACTCAACCGCTGATTACCATGGGGCCTTTGACCCATCGGTTTCGGGGACTTGGATGGACGGTTGGACTAAAATTTCTCAAGATGGACACCTTGGAGTTACTCCTGTTTCACCAGACAACAGCGATGTAACTGTTGCGACCGACATTTCAACCGATACGGTTTGGTCGGCAGATAAGGATTATATTTTGGACAAGCCCATTTATGTCATAAACGATGCGACCTTAACCATCGAACCTGGCACCACCATTTACGGAACACAAAATACAGCAGCCGGTACCTTCGGGTCGTTGGTCATCAC
>CBFIFQ010000087.1:0-6831 GCA_965661905.1 Opitutales bacterium | reverse complement strand
CCCCTGATTAAAGTAAAGTTTGCCATCAGGCCCACCTATGACCGAGTGGGTGGAATGATCGTGATTGCTACCGATAAAACCAGTTAGAAAGACTTCGCGTGTATCCCCCTCGTCAAAGACCAGGTTCCGGTTCACATCAGTGTATTTAATGATATCCGGCGTTTGCGATACAAAGATTTGATTATCAATCACACCAATCCCCATCGGGGCGACCAAATAGGGGTCCTGTACAAAAACAGTAGATTTATCCGCGACCCCATCCAAGTCTGTATCCTCTAAAACAACCACCCGGTCTCCTTCTTTACGGGTATGACTCCTTCGGTAATTCACCCCTTCCGTTACCCAAATTCTACCGGATGCATCCACATCCATATTGGTGGGATTAAAAAACAAAGGTGACTCCGCCCAAAGGGTGACCTCAAGATCTTGATCAAGAAGTTTAAAATCCTTCACAGCTTTTTGTGAAAAAAGAGTCCCGTGAAAAGGTAAAAAAAATAGAAAAAGAGGAGTTATAAAATATCTAAAGCCCATCCATTCTTTCTACCAAATTTACAGAACTTGGCAAAGACAGGAATTAATTCACATAATGATTATTTCAAGAAGGTATTACGGCTGTAATCAAAAAAATACGGTTGCCCCTGTACCACTATCAAATAGAGCCAATGCCCGGTTTGATTTGACCACAAAAAAGGCCAACTCTCTTCACTTACCCAAGTCCATCCATTTACATGCGTCCAGAGCCAAAGTCCAACCGTATCATTTCTAACAACATAGACCCAACCTAGGTCAGTGTGATATATCCAGCCCGAATCAAAAGGCATGAAATAACCCAACCAACTTTGATAAAATCCGTTTCCAACAAGGGTAGCGTCAGACCACCACAATTTAGAATTTTCAGGAATTGACCTTTGCCTGACCACAACTTCCCGGTTCAAGATTTCAGAAAAGTTCCCGGATGAATCCACAACATAATAGGACAGTTTATAAGTGCCTGCTATAGATGTTGAGAGAAAACCCTGAATAATCAC
Organism: Opitutales bacterium; assembly: GCA_965661905.1. Classification (GTDB taxonomy): domain Bacteria; phylum Verrucomicrobiota; class Verrucomicrobiia; order Opitutales; family Seribacteraceae; genus Seribacter. The sequence goes on along the minus strand of CBFIFQ010000087.1, from coordinate 5,803 downwards.
CGAAGAGGTGAGGTTGCCATCTACTGTATCAATTGCCAAATACCCAGGCTCCTTGTACTCTTCACCGACATGGAGATTAATCCTGTTTGATCCTTTCAATACCAGGGATGGTCCCTCCAGATCCCTGATAACAATCGGCTCTTTCACCACCACACTTCGGGTGACAATTTCAGAAGTATTTCCCGCAAGGTCAGAAACTGAGTACTCAAGTATGTATGTACCAACCCTGGATGCATTGACTTCACCTCTTACAATAACGCGAGACTCCAAATCCTGATCCACATTATCCCAAACGGTAAAACCAAGCTCCTGGTATGCTTCATTCTTTGTAATGCTCACGGTATCCGGACCAATTAACTGAAGAACAGGAACCTCTTCATCAGGTGCAACAGGTATTTCGGAAACGGTGATGGTTCTTTTTACAATCTCAGATACATTTCCCGCCACATCTACAACTGAATAAACTATTTCATATTTTCCAGCTTTGGAAGTATTTACATCCCCAGTAATAGTCACCTTAGACTGCATATCACCAAAAACATTATCAGTGGCTTTATAGCCTGATTCCACATAAGTTTCTCCAACTTCCATAGAAATATCCGATTGCCCCAAGAGCTCAATCTTAGGTGGGGTTAGATCTGGAACAGTCCCGGCTTCGACCATAAATTCAGGCGAGGAGACTAAAAGAAGTAATGAGTTCTCGACAATTTCCAAGGCCCTCGTATGACCCTGGTCCCCTAATTTTGCTTTAGCGAAATACACCCGATTCAGACCATAAGTGCACAATTCAATGAAAGCAGAACGGAAGTTAGGATCCAAGGGAGCGAACAAAAGGTTTTCTTCGTACCAATCAATCAAGTCACTAATTGCGCTACTAACCACTTCAAGATCTTCAAAGTCGCTGTTATTTACATCATCGAGAAGTCCACTTTCTCTCCCAAGGCCCTTTATTAAAGAGGACAAGGGCTTTTCAAGGCTAATTGCAAAATTTGGCCAGTAATAATTCATTTCCGGAGCCTCATCTAATCCGGTCATCGCTATCGGGTCCTTACATTTAAGCCTGAAATCTTTATAATTCTTTATAACCTTGTTGATCTCATTTTGGAAATTGGGAAAAAAATTGTCATTTATGATTTCAGACTCCTGGGAGGTAAGACCCAGAGTCATTACATCATCATCAGGCGGAATAAAATCCCGGTCATAAAAATTAAAAACATCAAAGGCTCGAAGTGCCGCCTGATTCATGGTCGACTCTGGAAAACGGAAAGAATACATTTTCTGGAGATATTTGGGATTACTCTCATCTAATAGCATGATCGATCTTGTTTTGGGCCAGGGTCTCGCTTCCATTGCCCTCAGAAGCTGTGTGAGCACTAGCAATGGCTCTTTTACCCGACCACCCACTTCTATTGATTGATTATACGCCTCCTTATCAAGTAAAATAGCCCTTAGCACCGCCTTCAGATTCCCTCGTTCGCCGTTCCCGTCGTCATTAAAAACAGAGGCAACTCTGCTGACATATCCAGGTGTTGGGTTGGAGGTAACAAAATGCTTGATCAAATGCCGGGAAACAAAAGGTCCAACATTGGGATGATTAAAAACGACATTAATCGCTGCGTCCAAACCGGAATTTGTTGAATTTCCGGCACCGTCTTTGATTACATCTGAGGCATTCAACTCAAGACTAACTTCCAAGCTTGTATCTTCGAACAAGGTGATCACACCCGGGTCTAAATCATTGACATAAAATTCATCTTTTTCGTCTTCATGCCTAGACGGATGGAAAGCCATAAAATGTTGATAGCTCCCTGAGTTCTTTCCCAAACGATTCCAATTGGATAATAAAAACAAATTCCAACCTGTTAATACTTTTGCCATTTCAATAATATCATTTTGAGAGTATGAGGGAATAGATTTTCCGTTCTGCCCAATTTTCCTCGACCCATCCAGTTCGAGCATATACGGGCCAATGGTAAAAAGTTGCAAAAATTCACGGGCAAGGTTTTCGTCAGGGCGGGTATTTTTAGCAAGGCTTGCTTTTTGGTTCATCGCACTCGAAAGAAAAACTCCCATGGCAGGACTGCGTAACACTTTACGCAAAAGCATTTCATAATTTCCAAACGCATTCTCCGCCAAAAGATCATAATACCAGGCAAGCCCTTCGGTACGGCCATTTAGGGGGAAAGCAACTTTGGATACGACTAACAGCTGGCTTAAAGCATAAGCCATACGTTGCCTCAACTGATCAGACCCCACCCGGCTGTTTAAATCCTTGTTTCCAAGAACATTATCCCACCAGGCAGACATTTGAAAGGCATCTAAATTGTAAGAGGAGGTGCCTGGTGCAAAACGGTTAAAAATTCGATATCCATCTGCTTGTGACTTGCGTTCCTCGTTGGGGTAATCCTGATAATAATCAACCGTTGGCTCCAGGGTGGTGGCAATTTGCTCTACTCTTTGGAAATGAGTGAGCCATTCATCTTCCGGGTCGTCGTAAGCGGAAGGATGGGCAAGCTGATGATCCAACCATTCGATCTCATCCGCAATTTCTTGGTTCGAGTCTGTGAGATTAACATCCAGAACCATTTGAGCGGTGGGCCCGAAGGTCGCCATTTTTAAAAGCTGATTTCGATCCTGTTTACTAAACTGTTCTTTAAGCTCCGCTTTAAGGATAACCAACGGAAGACTGGAGATACAAAAGAAAAGGATGTTCAAAATGAGTTTTGAATTCTTCATAAACAAAAACTTCATTACGAGGAAAATCCCAGGTTTACGAAACTGGAAGTCGTATCATAAGGATTTGATTGAAAATTCGGCAAGTGGGGGAACAGCTCGGTAAGGAAACTTGATTCAACCCCGAGCCAATGTGCTAATTCAGCCTGAATTTGAATATTGGCAATCGATGGAATGATTCTACCCTGTTCACTGTAATCATCTGCCCCTCCGATAGCGAGGCTCGGCAAAGTCCCGATAATTTCTGATTTATCAATGCCTCCCCCCATAATCATTTGATTTCCACCCCAACCGTGATCAGTACCATCTCCATTACTACTAATGGTACGGCCAAAGTCAGAAGTAGTATAGGTAACCACTTCTTCCGAAAGGTTCATTTCCTCTAACGCAGAATTAAATTGATCCAACCCAAGGCTTAATTCTCGAAGCTTAGTTGGGTGCACTTCCAACTGACTTCCATGCGTATCAAAACCACCATGTTGCACTAAAAAGATTTGTCGTCGGTAACCTGCTGAAACCCCCACCTTGATCATTTTAGTTATGGTTTCTAGGTTACTAAGGAAACGACCAAAGTCATTGGAATTTAAGCTCAGAATTTCTTCATCTGGGATAGAAAACAAACTTTCACCGTAAGAGCCTGTTTTATCAAAGGTAAGATTCTCCCCCAAAGCCGCAAGCACGGCATCATTGGTACGCAAAGCATTCATACCCATTTTCTGGTAGACTCTTTTAAGGTAATTAGCGGAAACCGCTGCTTTTTTACTGGTCAGGTCCAATGGAGAAGGTGCATGCTTATAAGCCCCCCAGTTCTTATTATACTCTGCATATGAGTGCTCGGAAGGATTCATGGGGTTAGCACCGTGCAAATAATGATACATAGCCCTGCGGTTTAAATGCTCGTCCCAGTTTGTCCATGGGGTTCCTCCCAGGGGCATTTTCTGCATGCGATTGAATGCGACTGGATTTGGCGAAACAACATAGGGGCGAGTACGGGTACCCTCCAACATTCTAGAACCTTTTGCTTTTAAGCTGAAATTCATCCCAAAAGGGAAAGCATCGTATTTTTCCGCACCAAACCACTTGTCGGCAATTCTACCGGCCCAGCCGAATCCGTTATCCTGATCAGCCCGGCCAATATCGACCTGCATTCTCTGATTATCATGAGAAAAAAGGTAGGAAGGTTTTTCTTTATGAACGGAGGCAATATCTTCTTTGGTTAGGGGCTCGACTAAGTTGCCGACATTGGAGATAATTTTAACTTTTTGATTCCGAATCAAATGAGCTACTTCAGGCATGACTCCATTCACATTTAAACCCAACCCGGTTTCATAAACTCCCTTGAGCCCGGCACTCTCATTATCTTCCGCACTGTAAGGATTCGTCGCTGCCGACAATTTCTGACTACCTAAATCAGGCAAATCGAGGAAATTATTGGCCACCGCAATCCCCGCCTCTGGGTTTTCTCCACCACCGCGGACATCAAAGTATTCCTGATAATTTGCCGCATCTGCTGGAGGCAGCATATTTAAACTATCATTTCCTCCATGAAGATAGACACATACAAGGGCCTTGTAATCATCTCCTGCGGGAAGATTCGGGACTTCTTTGGCAGACAATATCGGCAGAAAACAACCGGCGGAAAGACCCAATCCTCCAGTCGTTTTGAGAAAGGTTCTACGAGTATGCATATCCTTTCCTAGCTCCACCCTGCAGGATAAAGCAATAAAAAAAGAGCAAAAATTCTAACTAATGAGATCTTTCACCACATGGCCATGAACATCAGTCAAACGGTAATCACGGCCCTGAAAGCGGTAAGTCAACTGTTCATGGTCGAAACCTAACAGGTGCATCCATGTGGCCTGCAAGTCATGCACATGCACCGGGTCTTTGGCAATATTGAAGCCAAGTTCATCGGATGCACCGTGAACATGACCACTCTTCACACCTCCACCTGCCATAATCATCGTGTAACAATCTGGGTAATGATCGCGCCCGAGAAGCTGACCCTTGGATGTTCGACCTTCACGGAAAGGAGTACGGCCAAACTCTCCACCAATAATAACCAGGGTATCATCAAAAAGGTTGCGTTGCTTTAAGTCTTTGATGAGAGCGGCTACGGGTTTGTCCATGGTGGCACATTTCTTAAGCAGACCACCTGACTTGTTAATCGAGGTGTCTTCACGAGTACCATGGAAATCCCAACCCCAATCGAACAGCTGCACAAAGCGGACTCCTTTTTCCGCCAAACGGCGGGCAAGCAGGCAATTGTTGGCAAAGCTGGATTCACCTGGCACGGCTCCATAAGACTCAAGCGTGGCCTTGGACTCTTTCTTAATGTCCATCACTTCAGGCACGGAGGCCTGCATGCGGTATGCGAGTTCGTACTGGGCAATACGGGTAAGAGTTTCCGGATGGGCAAATTTCTGGGCTGCCTGCTGGTTTAAATCCCGAAGGGCATCCAGGCTGGAACGCCTCAACCCCCGAGTCATGCCTGGTGGGTCCGACACATACAAAACCGGATCCCCCTTGGAACGGCATTGAACCCCCTGATAGACGGAAGGAATAAACCCGGCACTGTAAGAATTCTTCCCTCCGTTGGGCTGGGTACCACTGGAAATCAAGACAACATATCCCGGTAGGTCCTGGTTTTCAGAACCCAAGCCATAAGTGGTCCAGGCACCAAAGGATGGACGCCCGGGTTGCTGGAAGCCGGTGTGCACGAAAAGTTCCGCAGGGGCGTGGTTGAACTGGGTGGTGTGCATGGAGTTGATCACACACAGATCATCGGCTACCTCATGCATGTGCGGAATCGCATCAGACATCCACATACCCGACTTTCCATACTGGGCAAACTTTCTGGGTGAACCCATCAACTTTGGGGTGCCCGATGTGAAAGCGAACATCTTCCCTTTTACAAATTCGTCCGGGCATTCCTGATCGGTCCGCTTTTCCAGTTCTGGTTTGTAGTCCCACATATCGAGATGCGGGGGAGAACCGGTCAGGTGCAAATAAATGACCCGCTTCGCCTTCGGGGTAAAATGAGGAGCACGCGGAAGAAGTGGGTTTTGCG
>CBFIFQ010000086.1:0-6917 GCA_965661905.1 Opitutales bacterium | reverse complement strand
GCCTGCCGGTTTGTAGGCAAAATAAAATCTTTATTTTGGGAAATATGATCCACCAGCCAGTCTTGGTAATTACTCAACTTGAAAAAATAATTACATTCAGTGATTTCAGTTACTTCACCAAAAATTTCTGGCCACACCCCATCCACCTTATCTTTTTCCTGAAGAAATTGTTCTGCGCGGGTTGAATAAAAACCTTGGTATTCTGTCTGGTAAATCTCACCTTTATCATAAAGATTTTGCAAAATATCGGACACCACATTCTTGTGTCTTGCCTGGGTTGTCCGGATGTAATCATCATTCGATATATTTAATTTTTCCAGCATCGCCTGAAATTCAACCGCCACTTTATCACAGCGATCTTGCGGTAATATTCCTTCTTTCTGGGCACCCTGTTGTACTTTTTGGCCATGCTCATCAAGCCCGGTTACAAAGTGAACACTATATCCATCTAATCTCTTTGCCCGAGCAATTACATCCGTAAGGATTTTCTCATAGGCATGCCCAAGATGAGGAGAACCATTTGCATAATCAATTGCGGTCGTGAGATAAAAATTCTTCATTTCAACTTCTCCTTACACGAGAAAGCCCTAAAGAACCACATCAATCCATTCTAAGTTTTTTAGAGGGTTGACTTCATGCGATGCTACTTAGAATATCGGGGTTACAAGTTAAGCTTGTTATCACATCCCCGAGACCCTGCAATACAGACTGGGTTTTAACTTTTGACGATTCGTCACCCTTTTTTCTATCAGTATGAGCGAAGACATTCCACAGGCTCCTGAAACCATTGAGGTTGAAGGTTTGCTAATCCTAAACGAAAATAAATCGGGCTCATTGCTCGATCCACAAAGGGGTGGAAAAACCACCCCTCATGATCCTTTTGTCCCAAGAGAATTAATCCGGCGTTTTAAGCTTAAACAAGGTTCCTTTATCAAGGCAGATGCTATCCCAGATAAAGTAAGGCCCAATCCTAAAGTCAGGTTTATACACGAAGTGGATAGTATACCATTAAACGATCGCAAGAAATTATTCCGATTTGATCAGCTCACAACGATCCAACCAAAAGAGAAATTAAACCTTGAATCAAAGGATGGCCGAATGACGACCCGGGTGCTTGACCTTTTTTGTCCGATTGGGAAAGGGCAAAGAAGCTTGATTGTGGCACCCCCCCGGGCAGGAAAGACGACGATTTTACATGATATTGCCAAAGGAATCGAAGAAAACCACCCGGAATGTCATCTTATGGTTTTGCTCATAGATGAACGGCCGGAAGAAGTCACAGACTTTCGAAGAACCGTGCCCGCAGAGATTTACGCATCCTCCAATGATGAGGAAGTAAAAAGTCACCTTCGCATTGCTGAACTTGCGATTGAAAGAGCGAAACGCCTAGTGGAGGCCAAAAAGGATGTGGTTCTTCTCATGGATTCCATCACGCGTCTATCCCGTGCATACAATGCTGCCTCTGGTAAGAGTGGGCGAACCATGACAGGAGGGCTTGATGTGCGAGCCCTTGAAAAACCAAGGCAAATTTTTTCCTCCGCCCGAAATTCGGAGGAAGCTGGTTCCTTGACCATTGTGGCCACAGCCCTTGTTGAGACTGGATCCAAGATGGACGAATTAATTTTTCAGGAATTTAAAGGTACAGGTAACTGTGAGATTGTGTTGGATCGAAAAATTGCCGAGTTACGATTATGGCCCGCGATTAACCTGGCTTCTTCCGGTACCCGGAAAGAAGAGGATCTCATGAAACCAGCAGATTTAGAAAAGACCTCTTTTCTCCGGAGAGCCATGTCTCCCATGAAAATTATTGATGCAGCAGAAACACTTATAGATCGCATGTCCTCCACTTCCTCCAACAAAGAATTTTTAGAGTTAATTCAAACATCTTAACTCATTGACAATTACTGACTCTGCAGGCATTTTAAACCGCTTCCCCCCTTATTTACTTACTGGCATCCGATGCATAATTTTTCTGATCAGTGTCTAGACCTCGCTAGGGCTCTTTTAGGCAACAATCTCAAGCACATTAACGAAGACGGAACGATCACTCCGGCGACAAACGAATCGAGTCGTGTAGATGAACCTGGACACGCGGCTTTGGCTATAGGTGAATTTTTCCGGGCTACGGGAGAAGTTGAACTCGCTGGCTTTGATTTGTTTGATCTTTCCGCCCGTTGCATCACCCATCAGGCATTTTCCGATGAAGCGAGTGACAACGGTATGGCCTACGCTGCCCTCGGCCTTCTTTCTTTTGGTGCGTCTAAGGAAAGAAACCCTGTGTGGGAACGGCTGCTCGATCCCACTCGTGAGCAGTTGGATGAATGCCTTCTTACTCGGACCGAACGCAAGGATCACTACCAAGCTTTCAATGTGGCAAAATCGGTTGCAAGGTTTAGCTTTGGCCTCACCAAGAAAGATGATACGGGTAAAGTTATCGACCGCTTTGTTGACCATTTAGAAAATCACAGTAGCGGCGGATACTTCAATGATGATGAAACAGGTCAGACTGGTCTTTTCGACATCTACGGTTTGCTATCATTTGTATTTATAAGACAAGCCCTTCAGCTTCATGCCAATGTGCATCTTAAAGATCGTAAGCTACCAAAATTGCGAACTTTTGCTGAAAAGTACATTCGTATGATTCCAGACATGACCAGACAAGACGGTCTTGGCTGGAATTATGGTCGATCTGTCGGTGCCTACGGCCAACTTCACTGCATCAGCATGATTCTGCAGGCCATGCGAGATCAATGGATTGCCCCGGAGAAAATGCCCCTTTATCTCGATTCCTTACGACGCCTCTTCCAATACTTTTTTGTCACCTATCTTGATCAAGACAAAGGTGACCTAGTCATAAGAGACGAAGAAAGAAACACGGTTGATAATCACACGACGAGAATTGCCAACTTTGATGCTGCTCGCTACCTTTGTCAGTGGGCTCGCTTGGCCCGGGTCATAGGTGGTTCTCTTGCCGTTCCTGCTCCGAACCGTTCCAAAACCGGTGGTCGCTTCGTTATCTTTGACAAATCTCATAAGAAAGAAAACGGCCTTTTTCTCTTTCGTGATGAAAATATTGGTGTCCAGTACCAACTACCCCTTATAAGCCCAACGCCTTCTATTACCTGTGACAACTTGGCTTTCCCTCATTGTCCTGGTATTTTTGATTGGCCGGTGAATCGATACCTACCGGTGATGCTCCCCGAACTTACCTTCGGTGATGCTACCATTATTCCCTCCTATTATGGTAAGAATTCGGTTACAGGAATTGGTCTTAAAAAATCTTTTTACCTACGCTTTGAGCAACCGGATTTGATTAAGACCGACGGTACTTTTGCCTACGGACTGGGTAGCTGTAATGTGCAATGGAGCTTTGGCGATGGAAAAATCACATCCGAGTTTGTCTTCAAAGTAAAAAATCAAGTCTCCATGGACAAGATGCGTTTAGCCTTGGTTATTGGAGCTCCCCATGATTCCCACAGGCTTGGAACAACTTTACGTCAAGGATCAGAAGGGCTGCGTGCCAATGTTGAGATTGATGACTTCCAGGCACAATGGGGTTCTTTTGAAACAGTTACTGATGACTCTGAATACAGAGGTTATGCAGGAAATATCCATTACATCCAATATTTGTTTCGTGATCACCCCCTTATCATGCGCCCTGGACAGCAATACAAATTGGTTATGTCCTACCACCCAGATGTAGCTTTTGCCGACGAGTAATTCCGTTCCCCACCTCTTTTTGAAGTATGTTTACGGTAAGAATTCAATATGCTTTCGGCTAGGGTCATTCCATGCCTTGATGTCGACAACGGTCGTGTTGTAAAAGGGGTTAAATTTCAGGAATTAAGGGATGCCGGTGACCCAATCCTCGTGGCACAAGCCTATGAAAAACAAGGGGCAGATGAATTAGTATTTTTGGACATCACCGCTTCGAGCGATGACAGGAAGACCATGCGTGATGTGGTGGAAAAAACGGTAGCGTCCTGTTTTATGCCCGTGACCGTTGGTGGAGGTATTCGAAATCTTGATAATATAAGGGAAATGCTCTTAAGCGGTGCAGACAAAGTAAGTATTAATACCGCTGCAATTCTTGATCCCAGTTTAATTAACCGGGCTTCGGAGCACTTTGGTAATCAATGCATTGTGGTGGCTATAGATGCTAAGCGAAAAGCAGACGGTAATGGTTGGCTTGTTTACACCCATGGGGGCCGCAAAGCGACGACTCTTGATGCAGTTGAATGGGCCGTAGAAGTCGTCGAACGAGGAGCAGGAGAAATTTTACTTACCAGCATGGATGGTGATGGAACTAAACAGGGATATGATTTGGAATTGACGAAAACCATCAGCGAGGCGGTACAAGTTCCTGTAATTGCCTCCGGTGGTGTTGGTAATCCTTCTCATATGGCCGATGGGATTAATTTAGGAAAAGCGAGTGCAGTCTTGGTGGCCAGCATCTTTCATTTTGGGGAGTATACGGTAAAAGAAGCCAAAGAGGAAATGCGACAGCAAGGGATTCCAGTGAGATTATAATCTTACTTTTTAGGTTTCCATCCGCCCTCAAGCTTTTAATCCAACTTTGTAAAACCTAACCCCCAAGAGCACGCCCCGTGAGGTGAATTTATTATTCTGCAGCAAAGTTAGCCGCACAATTACAGTATTTTTTTAAAATCGTTGAGGAATTTTTCGGCTACTTTATCAACCGTAAATTCCTTCGATTTTTCATAGGCATGAGATGATAAAATGGAATGCCTTGGCTCTGCCATTAAAATTTCCGATAGCGTTTCCATAAGAGAAGATTCAAAACTTTCACTTCTTGGGATGATAAAGCCTGACTCAGTAGATGTAATATCATTAAAGCATGGCAAAGCAGAGACCACCGGGACACAGCCCATACTCATGGATTCTAGGACAGAAAGCCCAAATGTTTCTCCCTTTTCAGCCAAAGATGGATATAGAAATATACGAGCCGATTGATATTCTTTCTTTATCTGAAAAGTTTCAAAAATTGGTTCAAGTAATTCAATGTTCGCTTTTTCTTTTTCTATCAAATTCCTTATTTGATTTCTATATTCTAACCCCCCTCCCCCTTGGTCCCTCCTCCAGGGACCAACAATTCGCAATGTCCAGTCAATGCTTTCGTCACGGCTTAATCTTATCCATGCTTTCACCAAACATAAAACTCCTTTCTCCGGGTGAATCCGGCCAAAATATAACATTCTCTTCGGTCGACCTTCGATCGGTAATCTAGGCTCAATTTCCCAGGGTATGGGGTAAGGCAGTACCGAAATCTTATGGCTTTTGGAAGCAATCTCTCTCTTGGCAGCCTCAGCTACCGCTATACTCGGCACCTGCAATCTCTTGGCTTTCTTATAAAGCTTCAATTGTCCTTTAGGGTACCTCCCAACATGAACATAAATATTTCCAAATTTTTTTGGGGGCATTACAAGCGGTGCCCAAAATGTATGAGTAACAAGAATATCGGCGGGCAAAAGCATCTTTCTGGCTCTCCATACATAGGGGAACTCAAATAATTTCAATAAATAGGGATTAGTAACCGCGTCCCTGCTTACAATACGCTTGTGGGTAACGCCATCGATAACTTCCTCCGCAGGCAGTTCATCACATAGGCGCGATACATGGGTTACTTGATGCCCATGTTTAACGAAAGCCTTACCCAATTCAAACCAAGCTTTTTCAATGGCTCCTCCCCGGTAACTAGGAACGGGAAGAAATGCACCCTGAAGAATATTTATTTTCATGAGGAGGAATAAATATTTTCAGATAAAGTAATGAGGTTTTCAGCCGCTTTTCTGATATGAAAATTTTCCAGAAAACAGGGTTCCGCCGCCTTTCTCATTTCAGTATTTGATTGAGTCAGCCACTGATTAACCAAAGCGTTAATACCCTCTTGATCATCATTTACAACCATACCCGCATTCGACTGCTCCACTTCACGCCATAAATTTACTTTGTTGGTAATATACACGGGCTTTCCTACAGCAAGCGATTCGGCAACCACCATACCAAAATTCTCCTGGTGTGAAGGTAAAATCAGGGCATTTGAAAGCCTGAGCATTTCCCACTTCTCTTGCTGATCCAGCATACCAGTCCAGAGAATAGACTGCGGATACTTTGATGAATGGTTTTTTAAACTTTGAAGATAGTTGGACTCATGAGAATCAGGACCAGCTAAAACAAGAATAGAGTCTCCAAAGTTATGTTGCATCCACGATTTTAAAAGTAGGTCTACTCCTTTTTTTTTATGAAACCTACCTAAATAAAGTAAAAATTTTTTTGCTTTTAGAGAGGGAAATTGAGCGTAAAGTTTATTTCGAACGGATAAATTTAAATTTGGTGGTGATTCAACACCCAAGCCAATTACTTTTTCCTTACAATTATAGGGAACAAAAGTATTCCTTGCTAAATTCATTTCTTCACGGGTAGTAAAACAAACTGCATCGGCCTGCCTAATAGCCATATGCTCTATTATCCACCAATAAAGTTGTTTTTTGATATGCTTCCATGGGTAGGTTTTCTGAAACCAAGGGTCCAACATACCGTGAGGAAAAATCAAGTAAGGGTTTTGAGTTTTGGATTTTTGAGCCAATCTTGATGGCCAGTGCCATAGACCGTGGACGATATTTATAGCTCTGACGGATAATTGTGTTGCATTAATTGATTTCGGATTATCACAAAGGATAGAGGTTACCCCTAGTTCATTTAAAGCATGATTAAGTGAGCAAACTGAAGAAGAAACACCACCTTCATTGGGGTCTAAAGAGTGGACCAAATGTCGAAAAGCTACCAAACTTTAAATTCTTAAAAGGAAATATACTCTCCTAATTTGTAAGAGTAATATCTTGTAGCTGGAGTTGAACCAGAGGATGCCAAGGCAATCCAGGTATTCTCTCGGGACT
>CBFIFQ010000085.1:0-6998 GCA_965661905.1 Opitutales bacterium | reverse complement strand
GTGGTTTGAGCGTTTTGTTATTGCCAATACCACTCTCTCCCGCGATTTCTTACCCTCAAGTTGGGGCTATTATTCCCCGACGGTGGTTGATATCTTTACATTCTTTGGAACTTTTGGGTTCTTCTCTGTTCTCTTCCTTCTTTTCCTTAGGTTTTTACCTCTCATGCCGCTTGCCGAAGTGAAGTCCGTAATGCCACAAGCAGACCCACATGGAGGGAAGCACTCTTAATTGATTATGGCTACAACTATGGATATCAAGTACGGGGTGTCGGCGACTTTTAATTCTGCCAAAGATATTTATGAGGCAGCAGGTAAAGTTCGAGAAGAAGGTTATCAGAATTGGGAATGTTACACACCTATCCCTGTTCATGGGCTTGATGCCCAAATGGGGGTGGGCAGGTCAAAGGTCCCCTGTTTTACTTTGCTCGGTGGAGTCACGGGGTTTTTTACTGGGATGCTGATCGTTTGGTTTATGAATGCCTACGATTACCCGCTCATTGTTGGAGGTAAGCCTTATTTCAGTCCCATTTATCCATTCCCTGTTTTCTATGAACTCACTATTTTATTCGCTGCCTTTGGTACCTTATTTGGAATGTTCTTTTTAAACCGACTGCCTCAACACAATCATGCAGTTTTCGAACATCCCAATTTCGGCAAAACAGGAGATGACAAATTTATGATAGTTATCGAAATCGAAGATTCTAAGTTCGATGAAGATGAAACCCCTACTTTCCTTAAAAGTTTAGGCGGCAAAAGCGTTACTACAATCAGGGAAAAAATAGATTGATGCCATGAGATATTTTATTGCTATATATATTTTATTGGTCGTTATAACCCTATCTATTTTAGGTTTCAGAGGGAGCACCACTACCAATACTCCTATTGAAGTTTTCCCGGATATGGACAGGCAAGCTAAATTCAAAGCCCAGACTCGTAATCCTATGTTTTCCGATGATTCATCAGACCGTCTGCCAGTTGTCGGCACAGCCTCCAGGGGAAACGCTTACAACCTTGAAAATGTTTTTTCTGCAAACCCCAATTTAAAATCAATTGCTTACAAATCTGGTAAAACATCAAGTGGTGACTGGGTTGATAATGCATCAGAAGTGATTGAGGTCAACATGTCCCTTCTCCGCTTAGGTAAAGAAAAATATGACATTCACTGCTCTATATGCCATGGGGATTACGGTAATGGGTTAGGGGTTCTTTCGAAATTTGGTCTTGCTCCTCGAAATCTTTCTGATTCTTCTCAGCAAGGCACATATTTAGAATCATCAGGAGAATGGTCGGACGGACAGCTTTATCATGCTATCAGTGCAGGTTCGGCTTCTGGTATCATGCTTGGGTTGAGTGATAAACTTACGCCCAAGGAGCGGTGGGCCGTGGTATTATATGTTAGAACTTTACAGGACTTTGTGGGCGAAGCCACCAATTCCGCCAAGAAGATTGGTTCATGAGTACAGACACAACAAATTCAGACACTCCAAGCTTTGCTTTTTCAACAAAGCTATTGGTTGGTGCAGTCATAGGCTTAGGTGGTGGTCTTATCGGTCTTGCGACTGGTTTTAAAAACGGTGACAACGCCCCGTTTCTTGGTTGGCTATGGGGTTGTTCTTTTTGGCTCAGTATTGCGATCGGCATGCTGATGCTCATCATGATATTCCGTATATTCAATTCCAAATGGAGTCCTGTGGTTCGACGGCAGCTAGAACACGGTGTTGCCGCATTTCCGTGGTTGGGCATCTGCTTTATTCCTCTTCTTCTTGTTGTTTGGTTTGGTGGTGAAAATTCTGGAATTTTATGGTCTTGGGTTAACCCAAGCAGTCCAACCATGGAAGCAAATGCAGTGATTACTGTGCAAGATGATGTTTTGCATCAGAAGAAGGCTGGGTATTTAAATATCTACTTTTTTAGCCTAAGGCTTATTTGTTATTTCGCTGTCTTCTGTGGACTTAGTCATTGGCTTAGGAAAGTTTCTTTTGCGCAGGACAAAGACGGGAATCCGGATTGGACTAGACTGGGATCTAAAATTTCCGCCGCAGGTATTCCCGCGGCAGCATTGGCACTGACTTTTGGTGCTTTTGATTTATTCATGAGCCTTGAATACCAATGGTTTTCAACCATGTATGGTGTTTGGTTTTTTGCATCCGGAATGAGAGCCGCTCTTGCTGTCACCATAATTGCTTGTTTATATCTCAAAGCTAAAGGTAACCTCAAGGGGCTTTATCAACAAGCACACCAATATGACCTTGCCTGTCTTTCATTGGCCTTCACCGTATTCTGGGCCTATGTTAGTTTCTCTCAATATTTCCTTATTTACAGTGCAAACATTCCTGAGGAGACCTTTTGGTATACAATCCGTGAGATTAATCCCAACACCGGTGAAATTTCCGGATGGTTTTGGGTAAGTATGGGATTGATATTTGGACATTTCTTTTTCCCATTTCTCTATCTTTTGTTTTACCGCAATAAAGTGGATCCCAATAAGCTGCTCTTTATTGTCTTCTGGATTTTATTATTCCATGCCCTAGATCTTTACTGGAATATAATCCCAGGCAGAGAAATAGTGCCCGGAGCATTTGTTGGATATGAAGCCAGGGAAGTAGTGGGTCCGCACTTACTATGGGGATTGTTTGCCTTTGTTGGGGTAGGTTGCCTCAGTACTTGGGCAATAATTAAAAGCTTCACCTCAAAAGCAGCTGAAATTATACCGATTAGGGATCCTAGGATTTTGGACTCAATAAATCACCATGAGTAACCCCAGAGAGCAAAGAGCAGACGGCTGCAGCATATTTTTCACTTTGATAATAGTTACGCTATTATCCTGTGCCTTTCTTTGGGTCCATAGTATATTACAACCCGACAAGCCAAATGATATCACCTCAATGACTGATCTCGATCGTGCTGGAAAGATTCAATCATTTCATAAAGAAAATGCTGCTTATAATTTAAAAATTGAAGAGTTTCACTTAGAGAACAACTCTTCATTAGAGGTTTTCATGAATAAAACGGTTACCCATTACAATATTTCCGCTAACAAAAAGGATTGATTTGATTGTGAAGCAAAACCCAGAACAAATCATCGATAAATCCCTCAAAGTTGTGGTTTGCTTTTTCGTAGCTTCGGCCGGTCTGTGGTTACTGGCAGCAGCTCTTTTTGCATATATCGCGTCCGCTAAGCTAACTGACCCATATTTTTTGTCCTCATTTGAGATATTTACCTTTGGCAAAATAAAATTAGCACAGGCAAACGCCTTTGTTTATGGTTGGGGCGGTAATTCGATCTTTGCGGTTACACTGTGGGTTGTTTCACGTCTAGCACAAGCGGAAGCAAGGGGAAGAGTTATCCTGGTATTTGCAGGTATCATTTGGAACCTAGCCATTACCTTCGGTCTTCTCGGTATTTTAGATGGGCATATGACACCCCATGAAATGCTGGAAATGCCTACAGAAGTTTGGCCAGCCCTTTTCATTTCATACTCGATTATTGCTTTTTTCATTCTGGTTGTTCATCGGTCGCGTAGAATTAAGAACACAATCGCCCCACAGTGGTTTCTGCTTTCATCTCTCCTTTGGTTCCCTATGCTGTTTTTAATTGCGTGGAATGGCCTGGAAATAAACCCTGCAAGGGGGACGGTTCAAAGCGTTTTATCCATGTGGTTTGGCCAAAGTCTTATTTGGCTTTGGCTGACACCTGTCGCACTTGGTTCTGCTTACTACATTATCCCGGCAATCTTAGGAAGGCCTATCGATAAATATTATTTGGCCGTCTTTGGCTTCTGGTGCATCGCCACTTTGGCACCTTGGTCTGTTGTTCACCATCTGGAAGGTGGACCTGTGCCTATGTGGATACCTGCGATCGGCACTGTCATGAGTATCGCAATGATATTCCCCATTGCTGTAGCTTCTACAAATTTCCACTCCACAGCTTTTCTGGATATCAGTAAAGTATGGGATAGCCTGCCGCTTCGGTTTGTCATTTTTGGAACTCTTTCCTACACAATATCGAGTTATATTGGTGTTATATTTTCCCTTCCAGCTGTTGCCAAAATTACTCAATTCTCAATCATCAATGATTTTCATTTCAACCAGAGAGTCTATGGTTTTTTCAGTATGATTATTTTTGGTATGGTGTATCATATTTTACCCCGCTTAACGGGAAATGAAATAGCCAAGAGTGCGAAAGCTTTTCACTTTTGGACATCTGCATTCGGTGTTTTAATTCTTTTGCTTGCTTACTTAATTGGTGGATTAACCCATGGTGTTCTAGCACAGCAACCATCTTTGGATTGGGCGTCATCGGTATTATCGTCTGTAATGCCATACTTTTTTATCACCGAATTGGCTTTCATAGTGTTGGGCTTCTCGCAACTTGTGTTCGTTATCAATGTTTGGAAAGCAATATTCCCCAATCCATTTTCATACATTGCTTCGAATGATGGTTCATCTAGCAAGGAGGTTGCGGCGTGAATAATCTTCTCAAATTCACCATTGGAATTTTTCTAAGTCTCGGAGTTGCATGGCTTGCATTTGTTGTTGGCTCCCGGGCACAGTTCGGAGATTTGTCTCCTTCACCAGAACGCCTGGATGAAGATGGTAACATTCCAGTGGATGCTGATTTATTTCCTCATCCCTTGAGCGGCCTTGCTGAGCAAGGATCAAAAGAGTATTTATCCTTAGGCTGCATGACTTGCCATACCCAGCAAGTGAGAATGGTTGATGCAGGTTTTGATGTTGAGCGCGGTTGGGGCAGTCGACCTTCTGTTGCTCGGGATTATATACATCAGGAACATGTAATGCTGGGCAACACAAGAATAGGCCCTGATCTTGCCAATGTTGGTAACAGGCATACTGACTTAGAATGGCTTCATCAACATTTGTTTGAACCTCAATCAGTTGTACCTTTGTCTTTGTGTCCACCAAGCCCGTTTTTATACGATGAAGTAGACAGCTTTTCAGATAAAGCTATTACTATTATTGATGACTCTAACATCTCTCGTTACATCGTCCCTTCAATCCGTGCTACAAGACTAGTCTCTTATTTAAGTTCATTACATCAGGACTATGAGCTTCCAGAAATGGCTTTTGTAATTGATCCTGAAGATTCAATAGTTTCATCAGAAACAGATGTTCCTTCAACTGAACCTGACCAAAGCCAAATATCTTTACCCTCTTGGTTATCTGATCAAATAGCCTCCGGTAAAGAAATCTATATGAAAGCTGCCCCAGGCGGAGGACTTTGTTTTACCTGTCACCAGCCCAACGGTGAAGGTTTAGCAGGTCAATTCCCTCCATTAGCTGGCTCAGATTGGGTTCTTGGTGATAAAGAAAGGCTGATCAAAATTTCTATTCATGGTTTAATGGGAGAAATTGTTGTCAATGGTGTTACCTACAATAATGTTATGGCCCCCCCTGGAATTCCTCCTGGTTCATTAACTGATCAACAAATTGCAGATGTTTTAACCTACATCAGAAATGATTGGGGCAACTCAGCTTCCGCCGTTACTTCTTTTGAAGTTTCTGCGGTGCGAACAAAATTAAAGGGAAGAGCACCCATGCAAATGTTTACAGCCGCGGAATTAAATGCCGAAGAAAAGTAGTTTCATGAGCGAAGATAAACAAAATAGTAAAACTCAGGGCTCAATGTCCGACCAAGAAATGGTGGATATACATTCGAAACTAAATATTGAGAAACATCCTCCAACCAAAGGTTTTCTTGTTGCACCCTTGGTCTTTGTTTTTGTTTTCGGTTGCCTTATTTTTGTATGCTCAATTCAGCTTGCTCACAGCACCAATCAATTCCAATTGCACCCTCCAACAGAAATTGTAGAGCTTTCAGATGAGGAAAAAGAAACTCTGCGTCTCGAAAGAAAAATGGAGTCTGGTGAAAAAATATTTGCTGTACGCTGTGCATCCTGCCACCAAAGTAACGGTCTGGGAATACAGGGGCAGTATCCTCCATTAGCTGGTTCCAAATGGGTCACTTCTGATCCTGCCCTTATTTCCAACATCATTCTTAAGGGACTCAAAGGAGAAATAACTGTTAAAGGAGAGATATACGGTACTTCTGCAGCGGTCAATATGGCCGCCGTTCCTATTAACGATCGGGAAATTGCAAATGTTACGACCTATGTGAGAAATGCCTGGGGAAATAGTGCTTCTGAAATAACTGAAGACGAGATATCTGCTATCCGGGAAGCTTCAAGCGAGCAAGTGGAACAGTGGACCGGGAAACAATTAATGGATATGTTTCCAGCTGTTTTCTCTGATTGATTTTTAGGTTGAGCTAAGATATTTAGCTTTTACCTTAGTTCCTTGTGAAATTCCTATTACCCTTATACTCGTGTGCCTTGGTTGTTTTTACGGTCTCCGCAAGTAATCATATTGAGTTGCCAGAGTATCATTTTATTGAACTACAAGAAGTTCTGAAACAAGTAGAAGATCATGCTCCGATCTTTAAGGAACAAAAAGAAAGTATTGAAATTGCAAAAGCCAATACTCTCTTTGCAAAATCTGCCGAAGGTTCGAAGATTAATATTAATCTTCGGGGACAATCGATCCATGAGGATCGCCCAGACCAACCTTACAGGGGGCGGGAACAGTTTTACGGTTCTATCATCATACGTAAGCCACTTTTCCACTGGGGTGCCCTGAGGGCACAAAGTCGTATATCTTTGATACAGGAGGCTATTGCGCTTAATAATCTCAATCATTTTTTAGATGAGTTAAAAGTAAATGTCAGAAGTTCATACTTGGATTTGTTTGTTTTAAGTAAACAAGTTGAAATCGCTAGGTCTTCACTCCGGAATGCAGAAAAAAATTTCACTAAGGTTAAGAGTAAAAGTAAACTCGGGTTATCGAGTGATATTATTGTCAAAAATGAAAATATTGAACTCCTTAAGCAGAAAATTTTACTGGAAGATATTAACCGTTCTCTTGAAAGTGCAAAAAAAAGTTTTATTCAACTTACTGGTTGGAACGGGCCTTTAACCTTCGAG
>CBFIFQ010000084.1:0-7309 GCA_965661905.1 Opitutales bacterium | reverse complement strand
GCCGTGGGTAGAGCTGCCGTACCATCTGGAGCAAGCACCGGCGAACATGAAGCCATTGAAATGAGAGATGGAGATGCAAGCCGCTACCTTGGCAAAGGTGTTTCCAAAGCCGTTGATAATGTAAATGAAAAAATAACCGAGGCACTGGTCGGGCTCGATGCCACCGACCAGACTGCCGTGGACAATGCCATGCTCGAATTGGATGGCACACCCAATAAGTCAGTTCTTGGAGCTAACGCTATTTTAGGGGCATCTATGGCCACTGCCCATGCCGCTGCAGCTGCCTGTGGGCTTCCCCTCTTCAAATACTTAGGAGGGCCAAACTCCAAGGTGTTACCAATTCCCATGATGAATGTCTTAAACGGTGGCTCTCACTCCGATGCTCCCATCGATGTCCAGGAATTCATGATTATGCCCGTAGGTGCTCCCACCTTTCGTGAGGCTCTGCGTATGGGATGCGAAATATTTCATTCTTTAAAGAAGGTGTTAAAAGACCAGGGTCTTTCCACCGCGGTGGGTGACGAAGGTGGCTTTGCCCCCAACCTCGCCAGCAATGTTGCCGCTCTTGAATCTTTATCCACTGCGGTGGAAAAAGCCGGATATAAACTGGGAGATGAAATCGTTTTTGCCCTCGATGTGGCCTCCTCAGAATTCTACGACAAAGAAAAAGGCAAGTATGTGTTCGGCAAAAGTGATGGCTCCGAGCGTGACTCTGATGAGATCGTTGCGTTTTATGAAGAACTTGTAAATAAATTCCCCATCCGCTCCATTGAGGATGGGTGTGATGAAAATGACTGGTCGGGTTGGAAAAAATTAACGGATGCCATAGGCGACCGGGTTCAACTTGTAGGAGATGACTTATTTGTTACCAATGTAGACTTCCTGAAGAAAGGTATAGATCAAGGAGTTGCCAATTCCATCCTTGTAAAGGTAAACCAGATAGGCTCATTAACGGAAACTTTTGATGCCGTAGAAATGGCAAAAGAAGCTTCCTACACCTCGGTCATCTCCCACCGATCTGGTGAGACTGAAGATGTAACCATTGCCGATATTGCTGTGGCCACCAATGCCGGTCAGATCAAAACAGGGTCTCTTTCCCGGACAGATCGTATCTGCAAATACAATCAGTTGCTTCGCATCGAGGAACTTCTTGGCGATCAAGCGGTATACGGCGGAAAGCTCTAGAACTTTCTCATAAACAGGTAGGGCTTCTTAAGCTTTTAGGCAAGCTGCTTAAAAGAAAACCTCGAGGTCCCCTATTCTTTTTTGTTTCCGTTCTTTCCGAAGCACTACGATGAAGCCGACGCTTACCCTTCCCTCATTCCCCAAAGCGGTGGAGGACTGGTGGTGGATGCAAGCCAATCAAAAATGGCCTGAAATCGGGGAAGAAAAGAGATTGAATTTGATTCGGCAAGAGATTGTTGAGCAAAGTGACCGGTTCAATAAAGATAGAACTTTTGATCCATCTTCCTATGGAAAACGGGACTTATCCATTATATCCTATGGTAATTTCTATTTTTCCAGGACTTGGATCGCCTCCCTGTTTGCCATCGGTGAAACCCTAACCCGATGTAAGTGGGCTGCCCCCAAGAACGGTCCCATCCGAATTCTAGATGTAGGTAGTGGCACCGGAGCAAGTGGGCTTGCTTGCCTATCCCTATTACGCAGTCAGGGTGTAACAAATCCCATCGAGCTCCATGCCTGGGACTACTCCAGTAAAAGTTTGAATTACTTAAAAGATTTACACCGCAGCTGTTCTGATTTGTGGCCCAATAGTCGAGTGCATTCCCAAAGACTGAATTTAACCTACTTTCCTGATGAAAAAGTCAAAACGAAATTTGACCTCATTTTGTTTGGCTTTTCCCTCAACGAAATCTTGCAAGATCAAGATATTGAAGAAAGCACAACCTGGCTTAAACAATCAGTTCAATGGTTAAAGAGGAGTGGTCGCATGGTACTCACGGAACCCGCGGAGTCTGAGATATGCCGAAATTTACAGAAACTCGCTTATAATGTAGTGGAGGAGAACAAGGAATTATCTCTTTGGGCCCCCTATTTTAATGGGCTTCGATGCCCGATGACATTTCAAGACTCCAAATACTTCAGCCATGAAGTGCGAAAGTATAAAGCATTGGCTCAGGTTGAAAAAATTAACCGTCAACTTCATCTCGAAATCCGGGAAGTAAAATTTGGGCTTTCAATCCTGGGCTTTGATGAGATCATGGAAGAAAGCACGGGGCCCAATACTTTGCGATTAATCAGCCCTGTCAAAAAGCGTAAAGGCACCCTTTCTTTTATGGGTATGGGTGCTGACGGCATTGAATACCTCTACGAGTTTCAGAGAAGAGACCTGGAAAAAGAAATGATCCGAGATTTACTGGCCATGGAACGTGGTGATGCCTTTCGTATTGTAGGGGACCTGACAGCCAATGAAAACAGGCGCATTCGGCTGCTTCCCTCCCATGAATTCCATTCTCTTTTCACACCAAGGTTCACCACTTAAAAGTTTACAGTATTCAGTATTCAAAACTGAAAGAATTTAGGGTTACGGTCTTGGTTTACACTTATTACCCGGGCACAACCAAGGAATGAGAGTTAATGCCTAATTTTCTTCGAGAACTTTAAGTTCAAAATTGTCATTGCCTTTCACATCCCCGACCACCGTGCGAAATCGTTTACGCGTTCGTAAGGCTTGCATCATGGCCTGTTGCCGTAATTTTTTCAGGAAAACAGGTGGTTGCTGAAAATCAGTCAGTAAATTTGAGGTTACAAGCAAAGTACTGAGCTCAACATTCATCTTACGACTGAAGCCGTCAGGTAAGGCAAAAGATAATTCCCCGGGTACTAAAGAAATATTTTGCCTATCTTTCTGTAATTTAATTTCACCTAACAGGCATATTACTTTCATTCCTCCATTGGTTGTGATACCCACCATTAATGCAAAGGGTTCTGCGGAGGAAATGCGAAGGTCGACTAATGGAGACTTGATAACCAATTCATAATCTTCGCCAAGGGAGTGCATCACATAGGAACCAGAATGGAGGGCAAAACTTGTGTTCCCAAGAATATCAAAACTGGCAGCCTGTACCGAACGAATACTTACCCCGGACTTACCCAAAGCAGTTAACTCAATACCTCCTTTGGGTAATACCGTAACCCGGCGCCCCAGACCCAGGGTTTCCCCCGGTCTCAATTCATCCCGAGCTTCCCAAACTTTACGGGCCAACACTTTCCCGAATAATTGATTAATGGTAAACTCTCGTGTTTCATCTTCCAATGGCCTCAATGCATTAGGATCAGAATAAGCCCTAAGTTTACCACTTTGATAACGTGCAACAAGGGAACGGCCTTTTACAATCTTTATCAATTTTTCAGTTTCCACACGCAATGGATGTGAGCGTGGTGCCTGTTTCAGGGAACCCATGGCACGGTTTAACACTTTTAAAGCGTCTGAAAACTGATTGTTATCCGCAAGCTCTTGACCTTGTATAAGTAATTCTTCGATGGCCAAGTAAGCAGGATTCGAACTGGCAGTAAGAAAACAAATCAGCTGAAGGAAGAATGTAACCCCAACTGTTCGCACAAAAGTAAGAAAGTTTAAAATGCGTGAGAAACACCAAGACTTACGCCACCAATGAAGTCCTCAAACTCAGAAACATTATCCGAGCTGGTTTTCCAGGTATAATTCGTCATGGCGGATGCATTCAGCCATTCATAAACCGCATAAGAGGCAAGCAAACCCAAGCTACATGTGGTGTCGGCCCGGTTTTTGTAAGAGCCCTCTGTGAACATCATTTTGTTGTAGGTGAAAGAAGGAATCAAAGTGAGCTTCTCACCTACGGGAGTCATATAGGAAAAGCTTAGGCTATGGCCTAAACCACTTAACAAATTTGAAGGATTCTGAGCATCTGGTGATGTACCAAGCAATTTGTAATACCTATCAAGAAAATTATAAAAGTCTATGGCTTCCTGTGTGCCTTGAGCTAATAATTGTTCTTGCATGGTATCCCCCTCTGAAAATGTGTAACTTGCACCAGCTGAAAAAGTTATCACATCGCCCCAACTCAGAGGGAAATTTTTGGTAAATGTAACATTGGGCGTGTTAGAGTAAGATATTTGTTGGTTTTTCCCCCGAAAAGTACTAGGGGCAACATAGGTATTGCCTATGGTCAAAGTGAAATCATTAGGCAGAACAAACGGAACCGAAATCGCCAACATCTGAACATCCACATCATAAGCTTGCATATCATCACCGTAATCTTTGACGGGATCAGTAAAGGTCCTTGTCTGCATAAAAGAAATAGCTGGTACTGCTAGTATATCATCACCCAAACCATACTCACCAAGACCCACATTTAAGTTAAGCGATAAATCAAGGGTAGACCCATCCTTTCGGGTTGGATTTTTACTCTTATCGGGGTTGGAAGTATATTTGAACGAAGAACTTGCAGTAACTACAGGAGTAATCGATGAATCCTTTACTTGAATCAAGCGTTGTGTACCCATCGGATCATCTGAATTAGATTTAGCCGCATTTAACGCATCCATGAAAAAATCAGAGGGCACGATCGCATCCACAGGTTCCGAAGGTTCTTGAGCGTGTAACAAGGAAAACCCAGTACTGGCAAATAATAGAATGGAAGTGATGTACTTCATAAGTAAGTAATTTTTTCGATAAGACTATTTGATAGAACCAATGGAGATCGCTCCCCCAAACTGGTCGAAAGTAGAACGGGAATTCATCAGGTTTTGGTTGTATCGAACATTTTGGATAAAATTAACCCGCCCATACTCTTTTCCGCCAAAAGTAGGATATTTCCCGTCAACTCCCCCGTAAAGAGAATTGAGCTGCACAGTTGAACCTGCAGGGAAATTGAGGTTTGATAAATTGATGGTCATCGCTTCCATGGCAATTTGCCTCACATGCTCGGAAAAGCGAAGATTATCGATTGCCAATTCACTTGCAGCAAGCAGGTGTACAAAATCAGCCCCACCATTGCCGGAAGTAGCCATATCTGAGTTGTTGATCACAAGACTATCAAGTGAACGAAGAGAAATTTCACCTTCCGCAAACAAGTCCACATTCATAACATTTATGCTTTCAAGGGAGCCAAAGCCCAGGGTATCACCGTGGTATTTTACTGAACTGCCATCTTGGATCGTCAATTGTTCAAGGGACATAAATATTAGTTCTGCGGAACTTCCCTCAACAGATTTGGCTATAATGTCAATCTCTCCGTTTAAGGAAAGCTTTCCACTCGCAGCAATCAGTAAGTTCTCTGAGGCAAGGTTGCTTAGGTTGTAAGTTGCAGAGTTAAACTCAATATTTCTTCCCCCAAACACTCCCCCAACAAAATAACCAGCATCTTGCAAAGAACCTGTATCGGCGGTGCCTTGGTAATCATCAGTGGTTTCAAGATCGGACAGCATGAAATAGAGATCAGCTGACTCGCTGAAGAAACTGCTACTGGATGCAGTCTCGTAACTAACAACTTTGTTCGGGTTCAAATAAACCTCACCGTCCACATTTTCATCGTCCTGTGAGGGAATTACATGATCCAGCAGGAAACTAAGAGTCGAAGTATCGGCACTCACCTGATCACCATCTTGCTCGGGTGGAGATGAGGAAGGCCCATCCACCTGAGGACCTGAAAGCAAATCATTAAGAACAGTTTTAAGCTCCTCACGGTTTAATTCCAACTCCCTCAATTGTAGAGCCAATGCTGAAGGTACATCCTGAAGGTCTCCTGCAATTTCCGATAATCGGACGAAATATTTCGGTGATTCAAAGGCTAGGTCGTAATACGCTTGGTCTTGTGCAAAAAGTTCTAAATTAGAAAAAATTACATCCTGCCCGCCCAAAACATTGGTATTTTTGTAATGATCGGAAATTTCTCTAATTTCAACAAGACCCTCGACGTGCAGAAACAGGGTGTCAATACGGGCAGGATCTCCTTTGGTTCTTAAAACCATCACATGCAAATCTTCAAATTTGTCGAGGTTTTCCAAAATTTGCGATGCATACTGTTGCCCGACTTGTGCAATCAAGCTGTTTATTTCTCCTGCACGATCACGATTATTTTCAATCTCAACAGCAAATTGGGGAAAATTACTCAAAAGTTTGTTCAGGCCGTCATTTGAGATTGTATCCCGCAAATTTTGACTCGATGAAAACATCAAATCAATTAGATCATAAGCTCCCGTCAACTCATATTCTTGATAAGTTGCAAGGATGGCAGGGGCTAATTCAGCGTTTTCAAAAACTAAATTCAACCGGGTTGGGAAAACTCCTAGTTCTGCAACAAGTTGATCTAGGGCAATGGCTACATCCAAGTTTGAATAGATGACATTCATACGTTGTGGGTTGTCTTCAAACCTATGGCTTAAATACATGATAGCACCAAGCTTGTCTAAATTACCCATTAGCGCTAATTCCTGGCTACTGCCGGGATCGACAAAGCTCAAAGCAAAAAGAATATCTTTTGCCTGATCTTCGTAAAGGGAAACCGCTTCGAGAAAATCATCGTTACCCGCAAATCTCTCGTTTAACTTACTAACAGAACTATTTTTAAAAGCGTCGGAGAAACTTTGACCAGAGGAGACCGATGAAGCTAAAGTATCGGCATCGACATGGCCTTCTTCAATTGCTTGGTTTAGTTGCAAGGCATCTTCAATGCCCTCTTCGAGGAATTTCTCAGCTGAATCACCAAGTTTCTGAACGACATTATTAAGTGCCTTGTGTTCTTCGACATCTTTTTTTACAAACTCCTTCAAATCTGCACCCGACTTCTTCGCGTGACCAATAGCAGTAAGGGTATCATCAATATTTCCCACATTTCCAAGCAGGTTTTTAGCACCATCTGCATCCACATCATCACCAAGTTCCTCAAATGCCTGATTTACCTTGGAAGCTTTCGTCGGGTTCTTAGACATTTCCTTGATAAGTTCATCATCATCCACACCTAAATCCTTAGCTTTTTTAACTGCTCTACCAACATTGGAAATGTTGGTAAAAAATGATGATGCATCACCTTCTGAACCGAGCTCATCCAATTGGTCAGTCGCTGCTTTCATCTCGGTGATAATGTCTGAATTACCAGCAATGCTTTTAGCAATATCATCAGTAGACAAACCCGAATCTTTGGCTTTCTTTACGATATTCCCTGCATCTCCAATGTTGCTAAAGAGGCTGGTTGTGTCAGTTGAATCGTCAGCTTGATCAACAACGGATTTCATCTCCACTATTACATTCGCATTTCCGGCAACACTTTTTGCAATATCTTCAGATGACAAGCCCGAATCTTTGGCT
>CBFIFQ010000083.1:0-7946 GCA_965661905.1 Opitutales bacterium | reverse complement strand
ATGGATTAATCGATGATTTAAGAATTTTTGATCAAGCACTTTCAGCGACTCAAAGACAGGAGGTTTATAATTTTTCCGACCCCGCTCTCCTTGCTCATTATGGAGAAGAGTTCTCATACAGCGTGGAGTCTATTAAAGGGCCAACCGAATTCAATGCAACCGGATTACCGGAAGGGCTTGAAATTGATCCATTTTCAGGAGTCATTTTCGGAGAAGCAAATGAAACCGGTCTTTTCCCTGTAGAAGTTTACATTGCAAATGTTTCAGGGAGTGACTCCAAAACATTGGAATTACAAGTCAACAAAGGGAGGCAAAGTTTACTTAAAAGTGAGATTCCTCTGTCCTTGATCTATGGAGATTTACCCACCGATCTCAATGTAAGCGCAACTTCTGGCCTTCCGGTTGAGTTTTCAATTGAAGAAGGCAATGAGACGATTGATTTAAACGGTTCCCGTATTACAATTAAACAAGCGGGCTTTGCAAGTATACGTGCATCCCAGCCAGGAAACGAGAACTGGCTACCAACTGAATCGCTTCTTCTGAGTTACCAGGTTATGGCAAAAGAAGTACTCATTACTGTGGATGATCAGTTTAGAAAAACAGACGAGGAAAATCCCACTTTCACTTTCAACGCTGAAGGTCTCCTTGCACCTGACCTGATCCAGGACTTTAATGTATCCGTTTTTACTCCTGTTCTAAGCGGCAGTCCGGCCGATCCTACGCCTGCTGGCTCCTACACAATTAATGCATCGGGTGGCTACGGGAATAACTATATTTTCACTTACCAGCCAGGAACGCTCACCGTCTCAGATAAAGATCAGCAGGAAATTATTTTTGAACAAGACCTTTCTCTTGTTCCAGCCACAACACCTTATGTTCAACTAGAAGGATTGTCACAGGATACAAACGGAAACCCAACATCTCTTCCCCTTTCTTTTTCGGTCGAAGATTCGGCGGTTGCTAGAATTTTAGAGACTGAAAAAAATCTCATGACAGCCTATTGGAAGTTTGACGAAAACCTCTACAATGGTGCTAAAGATGAAATAAATGCCTACAATGGAAGTTTATTTAACCTTCAAACAACGGGTGTTTCAAAAGTTTGGCAACCTGGGCGTTTTCAGAACTCGATCAGAATAGGTACTCCAAGTAATGGTAGCGTAAACTTCGGGAGTGTAGAAATAGATCATAACTTCTCCCTGAGTTTCTGGCTTAAGGCTGAAGATATCATGGGTCCTGAAAGTATAATTTTGTCCAAAAATAACATTAATTCCATGAAGGTTTTTCAGCTTATCAAGAATGATGGTAACTCTAGCTTAAGTTTTAATTTATACCTTGACGGCACAAGTGAAGTAAATGTTTTGACAACAGGAAATGACTTCTTAGCGGAAAACCAGTGGTGTCATCTTGCCTTAACCTACAATGAAACTTCGGGTTCTATAAAACTTTTTAAAGATGGTGAAATCAGCAATCAAACCGATGGTATGTTCTTTACTGGGACGGCGATTAACTCTCGATTCTCGAGTATGATTCTTGGCGGTGCCCCTCAATCGTTTAATGGCTTCATTGATGATTTAAGAGTCTACAAGAAAACCCTCAGTGTCTCAGATATTGAAAATATTTATGGGAACGGGTTTGGTGACTTTAGCAGAATTGAAATTATCGGAGCCGGACAAACAAAAATTACGGCTATGCAATTAGGGGACGATCAGTACGAAAAATCTTTGCCTGTGGAAAATTATCTCTCCGTTTACAAGGTTACTCAGGAAATCACCTTTCCTCCAATTAAAAATCACTCGGTGGGCGACTTCCCTTTTAGCTTATCTGCAATTTCTGATTCTGGTCTTCCAATAAGCTACTCTTCCTCGAACCCGTCTGTGGCTACGACTATCGGAAACTATGTATATGTTCACGGTTCCGGGGATGTCACCATTTTTGCTAGCCAAGTTGGCAATGAGAAATATGAAGCTGCTCCAGACAAGAACCAATCCTTCCGCGTTACTTACGGAAATCTTTTTGCTGACTCTGCCCCGGGCTTAAAACTTTGGTTTGATGCAACAGATGTAAATGCCGATTCTCAACCAGACGCAGTCAATGATTTTATTGAGCAAAACCGCATTAGTATGTGGGCAGACAAGTCAGGTAATAACAATAGCCCGATTCAAGGTAATTTCCTCAGCATGCCTTTATGGACTCCTGAAGCACTAAACTCAAAACCCTCTGTCACCTTTGACTCGGATCTTAAGTTCTTACTGCAAAGTCCAGTTTCTGAACCATCTTTCATTTTCCTTGTGCACAAGCAGAATTCGCCTGGCTTATCTAATGTGCTTGGCGGTGACTTAAGAACAACGAGCTCAGACGGATTTGTGGCATTATCTCATGCCTCCGGCAATGTTGATATTTTATCTGAGTCTCCATCAAATGAATGGAGTGTAAGCACATTGAGAGTGCTCCCGAACTCCCAATCACTTTGGGTAAATGGTTACACAGTCGGTACAGATAGCTTTAACCAAAAAACAGATGCCCTGAACTTCGTGGGTAATGATTTTACCGGAGAAATTGCTGAAATTCTGGTTTTTGAAAAAGAATTAAATACTATAACTCGGGAAAAAGTCGAAGGTTACCTAGCTCATAAATGGGGCTTAGACACAAAACTTCTTCCCTCTCATCCCTACTCCCTTGCACCTCCTGTATTTGGCGGAGCCCAAGAAATTATATGGGGTGGATTAGTTTCTTATGAAGAAGCGGGGGAAACAAAATACAGGCTCCCCATTAAAGCCATTGGAGATACACCTTTCAAACTCCAGGCTTATTCAACTTCAGGTCTGCCGGTGAGCTTTTCCTCCAGCAATACAGGCGTTGTTTCGATCACCGGTGATTTTGCCTCCATTGTGGGAGTTGGCGAGGCAACAATTACCGCAATTCAAATGGGGGATTCCCGTTACCACCCGGCTCCACCAATTTCTCAAGCATTTAAAGTCATTCATCCAGTGACAAAAGATGACCAGGTAATTTCATTTTCAGAAATACCTTTAAAGGTTAGGGATGACCCGCCCTTTCAAATATCTGCCTTGGCTTCTTCTTCAGGAGTCAATCATCCAGTATTCAATCTACCACTTGAGTATGA
This sequence comes from Opitutales bacterium, assembly GCA_965661905.1. Classification (GTDB taxonomy): domain Bacteria; phylum Verrucomicrobiota; class Verrucomicrobiia; order Opitutales; family Seribacteraceae; genus Seribacter. Next base: position 4,822 of record CBFIFQ010000083.1, on the reverse strand, counting down.
GCTTAAGTCGGGTGACGCCTCGATTGATTCAAATGGGGTAGTTTCACTTGATGGGGTTGCCGGAACAGTTGTAATAACTCTATCTCAGTCTGGTAATGCTTATGTGAACCCAGCATTGCCCGTCGATGTAACTTTTGAAATTTCTGCCAAGCAAAGGCCTAGTGTAGTGTTTAAAAATCTTAAGCCGGATGGCAATCTTACCGATATACCAACCGGTTACAGGCCCTTAGTCATCCAAGGTGTATCCAGCAACAATGGTGAACCTTTTGTCATAACCAGCTCCAACTCGTCTATCGTCAGCATCCATAAAGGGAACCAAATCATTGCACGATCATCAGGTCAGGTCACACTCAGCTTTGTCATTCCTGAATCAGAATTTTACTTAGTTTCTGAGACTGTATACAAAAACCTGACTATTGTTGATCCGACCAGAGAAGCTTGGGATGCATTCAGGAGATCCGATGTGAGATACGATAAAATACTCGAAAGATTTACCCAAAGATTCCATGGACTCAATCCTTCTCTTTCTCTTTTTGATGCCACGGAAAAAGCACGAAAAGTTTTCAACGAAAATTACACGGACTCGGATGGGGATGGTTACAGTAACCTTTTTGAAAGAGCCGTTGGGTCAGATTCTTTAGGGCCAGATCGAAGGCATCATTTACCTCAACAAGTGTTCCTGCCTGACAACAAACAAAGGATATCCTTCGTTCGCTATAAATCTCCCTTGAGCACAACAGGGGAAGATTTTCAGTATATTGTGGAACAAAGCACGAACTTGCAAACATGGGAATCATCTGGGCTGATCGAGGAGAGTATCATTGATCTTGGTGAAAATATGGAACGGGTAACTGTGGTGACAACAGAAGAGATCAAACCGGGCGAGCGAAAGTTCTTACGATTACGGGTCTCTGCACCATAAATTATGTAGCAAATTTAATAGATTGATTAGCGGTAGCTTGCTTGAGTTAAGTAATTTTCTATGACGAAAACATTTCTCGCTATCATCTGCTTTTGACACTCGCATTCTCACTACTAGCACAAAGCTACCCAAGTATCAGCACTCAGGAATTACAAAAAAATGGCTGATGGGAAGGTTGTGATCATTGTTGAAAATGGGCCTCAATCCTACGCACGCGGCCACATGCCCACAGCCATTGATTTCTCGGGTGCCAAAAACAATCTCACCAAGAATTCTCCCCAAAGATAAAAACATCCTCATTGTCACTTATTAGGTGGGTCCTGACTGCCAACCTTTCAAGCGTGGGACAGATGCTGCAGCAAAATTTGGCTTAACTAACACTGGGTATCTTCCTGCAGGAATTTCCGGATGGGAAAGATCCGGATCGGGTATATCGTAAGATTAGTTTTTTGAGGCATCCTTAATGATGCCATAACGGTTATATCGAAATGTGATAAAACCCTTTGCCTTTATCCTTTTTTAGGACAATAATTTATTATTGCTTCAATGAATTTCTTCCGCCTCAACATAATCAATTCTGGGCTCCTTCTGTTGATTAGCCCCCTTTCAATTTTTGCCCAAAGTAGTCAAACCAGTGAGCTAAAAGGCTCAATTTCTGTTCAATTGCAAGGTGGATCCCCTGAAAGACCCTTCTTTCTTGTAAGTTCATCTAGCCTTAAGGGAGATGCTGTTTTTCGTGGTCAAGTTAAGCACACCACTGATAATAATATTTCATTCTACGAGGTACCCGATTTACTCGATCCCGATCAAATGCGTCCTCCTTTCAAGCGTGGAATGCTATCTAGCGTACAAGCACGGGCTGATGTAATAGTTGAGTCAAATGGAAGCTTGTCCAATGTGACATTAACCTATCCGGGGGATGGTTATCAGGCAGTGCCTGATATTTTCGTCGACTTACCCACTTCAGGAACAAGTTCTGCAAGTGATTTCAGGCTCGCCGAGATTGAGGCAGTGGTGGACTCAGGTACGCAAAAAATATCATCATTAGTTTTAAAAGATAATGGTCTTGGGTATGTGACCCCTCCACGAGTCAAGATTGAGGGTGGTGCCCATTTTATTAAAATTGTTGAAGATGGGTCTGTATTCACTGGCAAATTTTTTAAAATTATAAGTAATGATCAGACCAGTGTTATTGTTGAAAACCCATTAGGTATTGATTTGACCGAGGTTTTCACCACAGATCGGCTCATTGAGATTTATCAGGCTTGGACCCTTGGGTCGTTATTTGGCCATAAGGTTGGAGATGTGAGCCTCGCCGAAGGAAATGTGACGACTGCAGATTTCATTTATCTTTTGAAATCTCACGAAAACCAAAACGGTTCGATTTCTGACTTCAGTTGCTATTATCACGATGGAGATATTTGGCGCTCCAAAGAAGATCCCGGAAAACTGGATGCTGCTGACACTGTCGTCATTCATCCGGATCAAGCATTCATCTTAGCAAGAAGATCACCTTCCCCATTGGATCTAGTTTTTTCTGGTAGCGCAACGACCCGTAACACATTTGGAAGCTTCCCCCCTCACTTAAAGCGTCAACTGTTAAGCAACCCATATGGTGTTGATATTATGCTTTCCGACCTCATCTCAGCCCAGAACATATCAACCGACCCCCTCGCCACTGATAAATGGTACGCACATAGCTCACAGGAACTCGCAGACAATGTAAAAATACTCAATGACAATGTGTGGCATACCTATTGGAATGATGGTACCAATTCTAATATTGAGGTGGTTGCCAAAGCCACGGCCCGTTTCGGAACCGGTATTGGTGGCGGTTTAACCCAGCAAGATATATCTTTTACCAGTGGTTCAATAACCGCTATGACCAACCCTGCTTCATCTAATGTTGTGATTACATCAGATAATCACGGATTAAAGAATGGGTTTTCAGTTCTGATTAGCCAAGCTAGTGGCTACAAAACAAATGCGGACAAGGAACAGGTTGATGAGAACGGAAACCTGGTATCATCTGGTGCGATTCCTTTTGTCATTGAGTCTGGTGCGAATGGAACCCATGAAATAAATGTCCTGGATAATAACACTTTCGAACTTATCGGTAGGCTTGGGGATTGTGACTTTATTAACGATGGTTTGGCCATATGGTCTACAGGACAAAGTGGCAGTGGATATGATTCCAATGCGTTCGTCTCTTTTACCGGTGGAGGAGGAAGTGGGGCAAAAGGGGTCGCGTATGTCTCAAGCGGAAAAGTTACCTCTATCCTTGTAACGGAATCAGGTGCTGGTTATCTCTCTGCCCCCAAAGTATTAATTCATTCTGGTGGATGGAGGAAACTCGGCGCAGGAAACGCACCTTTTAACGACGCCCCTATTCCAGCCAGTTCCGGAATTCTCCTTGTACGCAATCATGCCGGAGCAGTTCCCTCACTTTTTAGTATTGATAGCCCATTGAATTGACGGAGGTTCAACTCATTTGGTGAGCATCCACATCAAGTATATCATGCACCTCTGGGTCTAAGGGAAATGTTGCTCTTTTTTTAGTCAGGCTACTAAGTGTGGATTGGACGGATTCCGTGAAATAAAAAAGGTGTACTCGGTAATAACCTTTAATCTTCTCTATTGGAGCCAAAGCTGGCCCTTTCACATCCACTCCTTTTAACGGCTCCGCATCCAGCAATTTCCTCCATTCATTTGAGTAAAATTCTATTTTCTCCAGGCTCCTTCCTCTAAATATATGGCGAATAAGATGGCGATAAGGCGGATAGGCTAGCTCTCGCCGCATCTCCATTTCTTCCTCAATGAAACCTTCAATGTCCGGTTTCCTTGAAAACTGTATAGATGGAGAATGAGGGGAATAAGTCTGAATGTATACCTCTCCTGCACGGTCACCTCGCCCTGCCCTGCCTGCTACTTGCACCAGAAGCTGAAAGGATCTTTCTGAGGCCCGAAAATCTTCCATCCGCAAGGGTAAATCCGCATCGATAACACCGACAAGGGTTACATTTGGGAAATCTAAGCCTTTGGCGATCATTTGAGTACCAACAAGAATATCAATTTTTCCTCGCCTGAAGTCACGAAGTGTTTCCCTAAAAAGGTTTTTCTTCGTCATCATATCAGCATCTACACGCACAATCTTCGCTCTTCTTGGCATAAGACTACTTACAACATCTTCAATCTTTTGCGTTCCATGACCTTTACGCCTTACCTCCAAAGACTGGCAGGATGCACAACAAGAAGGAGCTACTTTGCGAAACCCACATAAATGACAGCGTAAATATCCATCTGTCCTGTGAAATGTGAGGGCTATACTGCAATCCTTACATTGTTCCACCCAGCCACAGTCTGTGCACAACATGGTAGTATTGAAACCTCTACGATTTAAAAAAAGAATACTCTGCTCTCTTTTTTCATACCTTTGCCTCATCGCCTCAAGCAATGACTGAGATAAGATCGGGGTACCTCTTTCTCGGCGAGCATCAAGTCGCATATCCACAATATGAACAAGCGGAAGTTTTCTTCCATCAATTCTGTTCAGCAACTTGCTAACCTTGTATTTATTTCGCTCGATATTTCTAAAGGTCTCCAAGCTTGGGGTGGCTGAACCTAAAACACAGATGGCGTCATTTAGCATGGCACGGTAAACCGCCACATCCCTCCCATGATATCTTGGGGTATCCTCTTGCTTGTAAGCCAACTCATGCTCTTCATCTACAATCACGAGGCGTAAAGGAGAAATGGGGGCAAAAACTGCAGACCTAGCACCCACAACAATTCGGGCTTTTCCCGAGGTTAAATTTCGCCAGGCATCTACCCTCTCTCCACTCGAAAGGTGACTATGCCATACCACAATCTGCTCACCGGTTTTTGAAAAACGAGCTCTTA
>CBFIFQ010000082.1:0-8064 GCA_965661905.1 Opitutales bacterium | reverse complement strand
CCGGTAGCTTTGGCAAGAGAGAGCAGAACATAGGCACGCTTGCCCTGATTTTTCTCAGTCAGTGCTTTGCCCGCCCATTTTTCCACGGGCAGTCGTTGGATGGCCATGAGGGCAGCCCATCGGATGAAACGGTCGGAGTGGTCGGTATGTGGCCAAGCGATTTCCAAAGCATCAGGATGCTCCCCAATATGAAGATCTTCAAGTTTGTGGCGGAGTTTTGCGAGTTCATTGATCTGAGGCTTCATCGACACAGGGTCGGTTTTTTCTTTGCCCACATAACTGACCCGATATAGCCCGGACTGGACCTTTCTTCCCCCAATCGCAAAATACATGGTGCCATCATCTGGATGAATGATCGCATCCGTGACGGGCAGGGGACTGCCGGTAATAAAGGTTTCGTTTTTGCCGGTGTAGGTACTTCCGTCCGCTTTCAAATGTACCGCATAGATTTTCCCCCAACTCCAGTCCAAAATGAACATCGCATTCTGATATTTCGGTGGGAATTTTGCGCCATATCCAAAGGTCACTCCGGTGGGTGAACCAGGGCCAATGTTGACCACGGCAGGCAAATTGTCCGGATAAAACTCTGGCCGTTTACCGGTACCGTTTCTCCATCCGTACATCGACCCGCTGGTGACATGGTTGATCCGGGTGGGGCGATACCATGGAGTGTTGAAGTCATATTCCATATCGGCGTCATAAGTGAAGAGCTCGCCATCAACATTGAAGCCCGCATCGAAAATGTTACGGTAACCGGATGATACAATCTCCCAGTCTTTCCCATCCGGGGACATTTTATAGATGATACCTGCTGGAGCCAGACGGTCTCGATTGTGGCCACGCCCATCTGGCATACGCGGGAGCAGGTGATCTTCTCCCCAGTCCATAGGAACTCGTGAACGGTTTACATTTGTAGGCTCGGTATTGTTCCCTGTGATCAGGTAAATGGATTCTTTGTCCGGGCTAAGAAGAAGAGCATGCACGCCATGATCACCCCGTGCCTGTAAGACACGAAGCTTTTCCACCTTATCCAATTGGTCGTCTCCATTGGAATCTGTAAGCCTGTATACCCCACTGTCTATTTTTTTTTGATAGTCATTTACAGCGACATAAAGGCTGTCGAAAGCCCAAAGAAGTCCGTTGGCAGCACGGATATCGGCGGGAATTTTTTCGATTTCATTTTCTTTCAAGGTTTTTCCTTTTGCCGGAGCTTTGAAACGATAAAGTCCTCCAAATTGGTCGCTGGCAATGATACGGTTTTGATTGTCTAGGCATAGGTTTACCCATGAACCAAGCCTTTCTTTGGGAACGGTGAAGAGCAGTTCCACCTGGAAACCATCTTTTACCGATATACTTTCAACCGGAGTCGCCTGGGTGTCGAATTGAGCCCAAAGGCGAGAAGTCACAAAGTTCCAAAACAGAAGGAGAGAAAAGAGGGCGAGTAAGTGAGAGGTTAGCATGATATTATAAATGTTGGTTTTCGTACTTTTCTTACGAGAATCGATGGAGGATGGCTTGGTGTAATAAGGTGTTCCTATTAAATTTAAAAGAAATTTTAGGCTTTCAAGTTTGCATACTTGAAAACTAAGAAGTTCATTCCAATAATGAAACCCTTAAATCTCATCCTGCCCTTTGCTTTAATTCTACCATGGGGGCCACTTGCCCGGGCTTATGCCGTAGAAAAACCGGTTTCCAAACAGGATATTTTTCAAAAGTTTGAGACTGATATGCAAGGGGTTCGTTTTTCAGGATTTTTTACAATCGATGGTTCTGACCTTCCAGCTACAAAAGAGACATATGAGGTTCACCGTGTGCAAAAGCTTGGGGAGGAAGACCTTTGGGTATTTACTGCCCATATTAAGTACGGAAAGCAGGACATAACCTTGCCTATACCCTTACCTGTAAAGTGGGTTGGGCATGTCCCGGTAATTGCGATGGAAAACCTACCTATTCCCGGTCTTGGAACTTTTAGTGCCCATGTGGTAATTAATGGAAATAAGTATGCTGGTACTTGGGCACATGGGAAGTTGGGTGGGCATTTGTATGGAACGATTCGAAAAATAGATCATCGCCCTGAACAGTCAGAAAATGAGTAGTAGCCATCAAAAATTGGATGGTAGCTGTTGCCTGAAAACAAATCTTAGCCGTCTGTCTGCTTTTCCTGTTTCAGGTATTCCATTTCTTCCTCAAGGATAACCAAGAATTTCTCGGGGTCTTTTTTAAATTTTGGCAGGCAAGGCTTACAGCAAAACTTCAGGGATATCCCCTCGTGAACATACATGAAGGGAACCATACCGGTACCCTCTTCATCGAAATCACTTCCGCTTACTATACAGAAATCAATCGGATAGAAGTCATCCGCTGTAAGCGTGGTTTCGTCCTTGTTTCCGCAACCAATGAGAAAGAAAAAAAGGACGGGTAAAAAAATGAATGGGTAGGTACAAAACCTTGATTTCATAGGGTTAATTTTCCTTTAAAATTTTGATGAGGTCAAGCAGAGCCTTTGATCAGAATTTGTAGTTCCTGGATATCTCCGATTCAACAGAACATTCCTTAAGAAATGTGATGAATTCTGAGATTTTCGCATCAGGGGAGGTATATTGGTTCAGGAATTTAGCTGCCACAAGAACATCCATTCCTCGTCTTTTCGACCTTCAAAATGCCTGGGCTTCCAGTCTTCGAGTAATGTGCATTGCCCTTGGAAGCGGTTGATGATTTCTTCCCGGCTGGCTCCAAAAGGGGGGCCTTCTTCGCTTAATGGGAATATAAAATGTATTGCGAGGAAATACCCCCCGGGTTTGAGCCAACGGGGTAAAGCCTTGGCATAATCCTCTCTACGATCCGGGGAAATCGCACAATAAAGAGTGTGTTCAAAGATTAAATCATAAGGTTCCTGGGGTTCATCTTCCAGAAAGTTTCCTGGAAAGAAAGCGAGATTTGGCAAGGCTTCGTAACTTTGCCTGGCACCTTCAAGGGCAAGGTTTGATAAATCAATACCTGTCGTTTCAAATCCTTTCCTGCCCCATGCGGATGCATCATGTCCGCGACCGCAGCCAGGTACGAGTACCCGCGTCTCCAGTTCCAGGCTCTGTTTTTTCAACCAATCCACCAATCCGGGTGCCGGTTCTCCTTTATCCCATGGGGTATCTTGCCGTTCATATCTTTGATCCCAGTTTGTTTCGTTCGTCATTCGTCTTACCATCTGCTTTGTTGCCTACTTTGGCAATGCTTTGAGTTGGATATCGTGCCGTTTCCTTAGGCAAAAAATGCATAAAATTGCACCGACAAGTGCGAGAGCCATATCAGACTGTGTATTCCAGGCATAGCCCTGCGTGCCAAGAAAAGCTTCTGCATCTTTGCCCATAAGTTCCGCCACCCACCATTCAATAAGCTCATAAAAGGCACTGAAAGCCAAGCAAATGGAAACAACGATGAAGTTACCCCATCCATTGGTGTTGATTACTTTTTTTCGAAGGAGTATCTCTCTGGCCAGAAGTGCGGGAACAAACCCTTGCATCAAGTGTCCAATTTTATCGTAATTATTTCTTTCCCATCCAAACAATTCACTGATCCAGTCAAATAAAGGGACTTCTGCATAGGTATACTTTGCCCCCACCAGCAAGACGATGCAATGGAGCAGGATCCAAAAATAGAGCAGGGGAGTAAGGCTGAACGATAGGCGGGTCTTAGCCATAATAAGAAGCCCGATGATGGCAGGCCCCGCTTCCAAAACCCAAGTAAGCCGGTCTTTTGGAGCAATGGCCGACCAGGTAAGCACAGCGAAAAAAACCCGAGCCATCTATAAGAATTAATCGTTAGTGAACGAGATAGTCTCATTTTATTTATATCGTTTCCCATTTAACATAATACCAACCCAAGAGTAGCGGATGAAGGAACGGTAGGTGAAAAGCAAAAATACTGTACATAGTATGCAGACAAGTAGGCATTTAATTAAGCTGGGGAGTAGCCAGTCAGAAACCACGGCCTGTAAGATTTGGACTACGGGCAGGTGAACAATGTAGATCCAATATGCAGAATCAGAAATAAACCGAACCTTTGGCATTTCTATTGAAAAATACTTTTTAAAAAGTCCGATACACCCCAAAACCATAAGCCATGCAAAGCAAGCGGAGCTTAGGGTAACGATTTCATAACTCCAGGTTTTTTCCTGGTAATGCAAGCAAACCAGAGCCACCACGAACACAGTTACTGCAACCGGGAAAGAAAGTCGCCACAAATCCCCTGTTTTTTGGGTAAATGCATGGTTTTCAAAACAGATGACTCCATAACCAAAAAAGATCCCGTAGTACCCAAGCTTGGTCCAATCCGGAGTAAGCCATACATGAGTGGAGGGACCAAAGTCTTCTTTCATATAAAACTGAGCCACACAAGTAATTGGTACCAGCCAGATCAGGGGGTAGCGTGAGGACATGATCCAACGGGCAAGCCTCTTGAGTGCTAAAACGGAACGGAAACAGCTTAAAATTAGAAAAGCTGTGATTAGGTATATGAGATCATAAAGAAACCAGAGGTGGTGGGTGATGAAATCCCCAAAAGTAAGGTAGTATTTACTGAAAAAGTTACTTTCCCCCATGTGGGTATTATCAAGAGATGCCTCGAGCAGATCCCGGCATTTTAGTCTTCTATTTTGTAATGATTTCCACCGGAATGAAATCCGTAAAATATCTCTGGCAACCATCTCGGTAAGTGATTTTCCCGCGTAAGTTGTATCTTTTGGGCTGGAATTATCCTTATTTCTTATCTCGGGATCGGCCCCATTTTCAAGGAGAAGAGAAAGGGAATCTTCCTGCCCAAAAAAAGCGGCCCAATGCAGGGGAGTGCATAAATATCCATCTCGGGCATTACTGTTTGCTCCCCTTTTGAGCAAAAATAAAACAGCTTTGGTTTTCCCGTTTGCCGCAGCCCAATGGAGGGGAGTGAGAGTCTTTTGGTATTGTCCATTGATATCGGCTCCATCTTCAAGGAGTGCCTGCATGAGCTGGATATTTCCTGCTTTTGATGCCCGGCCCAGGTCTTCGGTCTGATTTTTACCTGGAGGGATTGATACCTCTATATCTGAAGCTTCCAAAATTTTTTCCGGAGCTATCCATGCAGTGACTGATCGCATGTGATTGAGAAGAGGGATCAGGAGAATACCAAAAAAGAGAAAGGGAAGAACAATTCGTTGGAAACGATTACTGATCAAGCCTTGGGCTCCTTTTCGTTTCCATAACATCATGGTAAAGAATCCGCTTACGAAAAAGAAAAGAGGCATGCGAAAGCCATGAATGAACAGAATAGGTATTCCATAAAGTTCCGATTGGTTACTATCCTGAACCGGCCAAACTGGCCATCCCACAAATGATAACATGGCATGTAAGCCGACACCTAGTAACATGGCGAACGCCCTTAGGGCATCAAAATGATGATATCTTGTTTGGTTCAGATCAGTTATCTTGTAGCAGACCAATAGATGTTATCACGGCCTAATAAACGGATTGCATTTAGGTCACCACCCGCCAAGTCTCCTGCATCTAAGAAAAAAGATTTAGTACTTCCGGAAGGCATGTTTTCGTAAGCAAAATGCTTTCGCAATTCCCTGACTCTTTTTTCAGGAATACCATCCCCATCTTCTGCCGCCGAGGTGAAAGGTACAGGGAAATCCTTTTGACCAGAGCGATCCACACCTTTGATGGCTCCGAGCATGGCCTTGCCTTTTTCCTGGTTACTGATTTCAAACTTAATGATATGATCTTTACGACTTGCCTGAATACGGATAGGTCCCGTTGAAGATTTTAGCCCAATCAGCCTGAAGATTGGCTTGAATATTTTGTCAAGTGCCTCATCGACCAAGGAGAAAAAAATGCCAAGAGATAATCCCATAAGAAACCCAATGATGGTAATCGTATCCATTTTAATTCTGATTAAAGGGCCTTGCCGTCAGTGATGAAAGCTTCCAGCTACCCGGCGTTTCAACCCCAAGGTATGGAGATGGACTCAAAATAATTCTTTCCCCCTTCTTTACGACCCCTAAATTGCTGAGGATTCCAATTGATTCGTTTGCCTTATGACTGGAAGTTGTGGGATGAATCGGCAACGGAGGGCCATTGCCTATTACAATGGTTCCTCCAAATTTTCCATGGCTTGCATTCAGGGAAATAGATTCAACCAACACATCCTCTTCAAAACGAAGGGCAACCGCTTCCCCGGGATCAATCCTGTCAGATAGTTTTCCTTGAACCCCCAAACCGTCTTCTTTTTGCTGGGGAAGTCCTCCTTTTCCAGAAATACTCAAGGTTAAAGGGGGTGGTACGGGTATCGGCTTAGTCCAATCGAAGATGACTCTCTTGGTGGGGGTAAATGGAATAAAGCGATTACCCCCACTGCTACTGTACAGGAAGGCCAGGGAAATTAAATCCTTCTTCAAGGTATCAAGTTGATGTTCGTCTAAATTTTGCGGAGTGTTCATCTCTCTGGCGGAGATTTCAAACAAGCCTGGCGTTTTCACTTTCCTGGTGCTGAAAAGTGAATCTTGCCAGGAGAGGGACCAGATTCCTTTAATTTTTTTCCCTCTCAACAGAGGATCTTTTATTCGCATCGTGTAGGTCGCCTTGTTTTTATCATGGTTGTGATAATGATAAAATATGGGATGCGTTGATGTCCCTTTTTTTCCTAACCAAACGGGTAAAATATTCGTACTGTCTTCCGCCCCTTTTTCCCCTTCTCTTAAATGGGGAAGAGGCGTTCCCAGGATTTCAGAGAAAGTTGCGTATAATTGATGCAATCCCATGAGTTGGTCACCAATTTGGCCGGGGCTACTCTGATTCCCATCACCCATTTCCCCGGCTGGCCAAGAAGCGATGAAGGGAACAGGGAGTCCTGCAAGAGAGTTGTTTTTATTGGTATTTCCCTGGGTATTCGGTCCGGTCCTTGGATGCACCACACCTCCTTTGCTGGAGGTGAATATAATCAATGTATTATGAATCAGTTTCTTGCTCGGGCGGCGTGGGTCTTTAGTTTTTTCTAGAAAATCAAGCAATTGTCCAAGTTCGGCATCATATTTACGAACATAAGCCAGGTGTGAAGGCGCAGGTTGCCCGGAAATCATTTTTGGCTTTTCTCGAGCGTCACCTGAATAAAAAAGGAAGAAAGGGTTGAAGGAACTTTCCCGATTTCTCAAGTGCTGGTTGAGGAATGTAATCCCGTGATCCACATAACTGGGGTCACGGGAATGACTTTTATCCAAAATTTGTTCGTTGTAGCCCTGGTAGGCAATAATTTTACGATTGTGCATGTGCACTGAACCAATGGCTTGCTTTGAAGAATTCACTTTAAGATCCTTTCCTCCTGGCCTTAAAGACTTGTTCCTTGTGCGTTTAGAAGATGATTCCTTGGTATGAATTTCAAACCGGGCATGGGTAAACCCATGGTCGCAAGGGCCATCGTAAATATCTTGGGTGAGATCTGCATCATTCCAGCCGACTGCAGGTCTTGCATCAGACTGGGTAAAACGAATGCCAAGCTGCCAATTCCCCACCATGGCGGTGGCATAGCCTTGGGAGCGAAAAAGAGTGGCAAGGGTGGGGCGGTCCTCCTCTAGAAAAGGACCTCTTTGTTCTTCGGTTCGAGTGCCTAAATTTATAAGCCCTCCTCGCCAGGGGTATCTCCCGGTCAACAAGCTGTAGTTGGAAAGGGATGGCAAAGAGGAAAGGGTATGAGCATCAGTATGTACTGTACCCATGTTTGCTAGCCTTTGTATCGCTGGAGTATCGATTTGCTGATCATCAGCTCTCTTGGTGAAAAATTGATAGGCAGAGCAATCCTCCATTTTTACACCATTAGCCGTAAAGAGAATGACATTGGGACGGTCAATAAATTGAGCAAAAGTCAGGGCTGGAAGGACTAAAAAGCAAAGGAAGTACTTCATTTATAAATCCTACCCAGAGTATTGGATTGCTTGCAAGTAGATTGCTTAAAGATCTACCCGGCTGATGCTAAAGCGATCCAGGCACAGCCTGCATGTTGGAATTTCCTAGAAATGTACTTCCAGGCAAGGTCCGGTGG
>CBFIFQ010000081.1:0-8147 GCA_965661905.1 Opitutales bacterium | reverse complement strand
CCTTTAAGTCAATTTACGGACTATCGCCAGAGAATTTTGTTTTGGAACATAAAAAAGTGACCAACTAAACCCCCAAAGACCATGAATACACAAAGTCGAAAGACAATAGTCATTGAATACTGTACAGGGTGCCGCTGGCTTCTGAGGTCTTCCTGGATGGCTCAGGAAATCCTCACAACTTTTGAAAAGGAATCCATAGAAGTATGCCTGCGCCCTTGCCCTGATCAGGCGGGTCACTTTCAGGTTTTATCCGACCAATGTCTTATTTGGTGCCGTAAGAGAGACCAGGGCTTTCCTGAACTTAAAATTTTAAAACAAAAGATCAGAGACCACATGGCCCCGGATAAAGATTTAGGACATTCTGATTGTAAGAATTAAATTAAGCACTGAGAATTAACTGCATGTCACAAAATTATGTTTTCGCAAGTTGCCTTTGATTCATTTTCTTCTTCAAAAATTCATCTCCGATAACCCCAAGCAAAATAACCATTCCAAGAATGCCGAACTCAAGATGAGTGGAGATGCCTATCATGTTAATGGAGTTGTAAATTAACCTTATCACCGCAGCCGCAATGATGACTCCGAGAATGGAACCCTCGCCACCCCTCAAGCTACAACCCCCGAGAACTGCCGCAGCTATTGCATACAATTCATAGAATTCACCAGTCTGAGCTGGCTGTACGGAGTCCAACTCAAAGGCGAACAAAAGACCGGCAAAACCAGCGAGCAATGAGCAGAGCACATAGGCAATGATTTTCATCTTGTCTGTATTAATCCCGCTATACTTCGCCCCATCTTCGTTATTTCCCAACGCATAAAGATAGCGACCCCAAATAGTTTTTCGGAGGAAAATAGCGGCGGCCACACCTAGAACCAATAAAAACAGGAAGGGAGTGGGTAAATTAAAAGATTCACCAACGGCAATTTTTCCACTGAAAATAAAATCCAGTCCCTGAATTTCTTCCAAGTTTTTATAGCCAGCATCCCCTTCTAATGGAACTGGCCCAAGGGATTGGTTGTCAGTGATCCACCTTCCTAAGCTACGGTAGATTAGGAGCCCACACAGCGTCACAACAAAAGGTTGAATTTTAGCTTTGGTAATGAGCAACCCATGAACCAAGCCAATTAAAATGGACATGCCAAGGGTCAGGCCTATGCAAAGCCAGGGATCCAAACCCTGAATTTTGAGAAGGAAAGCTAAAACAACTGCGACCAGTCCAACGACGGAGCCCAAGGATAAATCAATGCCACCTGTAATGATAACCAAGGCCACCCCAATACTCATCACACCATACAAGCTCGACCACTTGATCAGGTTTTGCATGTTGTAAGCGTTTAGAAACTTCGGGTTAATTATCGCCGTTATCACAAAAATAACCACTAAGAGTGCAAAAATTCCGATGATGTTTTTTTTCATAGTTGTAAACCTAAGCGGCAGATTTTTCACTACCGGTTGCAAGGTGCATAATTGATTCCTCTGAAAGTTCCTCTCTGGATAATTCGCCAGATACCCGACCTTCATGCATTATATATGCACGGTCCGCCATACCGAGCACTTCCTCCATTTCACTGGAAACGAAAAGAATCGCCATCCCTTCTCCAGCAAGCTTTTCCATGAGCTTATAGATTTCACGCTTAGCACCGACATCAATGCCACGAGTGGGTTCATCCAGCATCAATAGCTTAGGCTTCATAGCCAACCATTTCCCCAAGACAATTTTTTGCTGGTTTCCTCCTGAAAGAAACCTTGCAATCTGTTCGATTGTAGGAGTTTTGATACTCATTTGTTCGACTGCACGGTCAGCAATCTTCAGTTCAGCTTCCTGGTTCAAAAATCCCTTCACCTGATCACGCTCCAGGCTGGGCAAACTCGCATTTTCCCTCACAGTCATAGGCAAAACCAATCCATGCTGTTTTCGATCCTCAGGCGCCAAGGCAATACCGGCAGTAATAGCATCAGCTGGGCAGGATGGGCGAAAAGATTGGCCGTCCAATTCAAGCTCTCCCCCCAATGCAGGAGTTACCCCAAAGATTGTCTGTAATAATTCAGTTCTGCCTGCACCCACTAAACCGGCAATCCCAACAATCTCTCCTGCTCGTACCTCCAAGGATACCGGAATATCACAATAAGAAGGTGAAATAATTTCATGAGCTTTTAAAACCGTCTTTCCCGGTTGATGAATTTGCCGGTCATAGAACTCACTCAAATCCCGCCCAACCATCAAGCGAACCATATTTTCGTGATTAATTTCGTCCTTCTCCAAATCTCCTGCATTTTCTCCATCCCTGAATACCGTAACCCGGTCTGACAACTCAATCACCTCTCCAAGGCGGTGGGAAATGTAAATTACACTGATTCCCTGATTACGTAGATCTTTCACGACCTCGAACAAGGTTTCGGTCTCTTTTTGAGACAAACTACTTGTTGGCTCGTCCATAATCAGCACACGAGCATCACAAGACAACGCTTTGGCAATTTCAACGAGTTGCTGCTTCCCGATGGGAAGTGTTCCGGTAATTGTCTCCGAGGGCAGTTCAAGCCCCACCCTCTTTAAATACTTTGAAGCATCTTCCCGTAATTTTTTTTCCTGAATAATACCTTTCTTGTTAGGTTCACGACCTAGGAAAATGTTGGCAGCCAAATCCAAATTGGCAGCAAGGTTTAGCTCCTGATGGATCAACGCAATACCTCGCTCCATCGCATCCCGAACATTTTGAAGAGACACAGGCTCACCATCGATCAGATAATCTCCATTATCTGCAGGCTGAACTCCAGCCAGAATTTTCATTAATGTACTCTTTCCCGCTCCATTTTCGCCAATTAATGAAAGAACTTCCCCTTTGTGTAAATGCAGAGATACTCCACGTAAAGCGAGAACACCAGGGAAACTTTTAGTGAGTCCCCTGACTGCAAGCAAAGGTAAATTTTCTGGCATTATTTCGACTTTCCGAGTTCAGCCATTTCTTTTTTCTTAGCCCAAAATTCCGCCACATTATCCTGCGTTATCGCAGCAAAAGACTTCTCCACATATTCACTGGGCGGCTTTTTCCCTTCAAAAATATCTTTGAGCATTTTGATCGACTCATATCCATACTCCCATGGCAACTGACTAATTGTTCCGTAAGCATGGCCATCGGTAATTGCCTGTAAAAGAGCGTCCTGCTCATCAAAGCCACAAATCTTTATAGAACCTAGTTTATCTGCTTCTTTAATCGCATCGATACAAGCGGGCGGGTTGTAGGCAAATAGACCGACCATACATTTCAAATCTTTGTACTTAGTCATCGCGTCTTCCGCATTGCTCTTGGCCTTGGCCTTATCGAAATTATCAGTTCTTGTATCAAGGATTACATATTTTGACCCTTCGGCAGTAAGATTCGTAGCATCAACCGGATCATACTTTACTTCCGCAAGTGCCTGTGCAGGTCGATCGAGTAATTCATCGATGACTCCTTGCCTTCTCTGCCTGGCATTCAACTGCTCAAGTCTTCCAACAAAAAGCATCACTTCACCTCCCTCTGGAATCGCTCCCTTTACCAATTTGCCTAGTTCACGACCGGCTTTGTAATTATTCGCACCAATATATACTAAACGATCGCTCATGGGAGCATCCGCGTCCTGCGTGATCAAAATGGTATTTTTGGCTACCTCGTTAAGAAAAGGTGTTTGGTTCTCCGCATCAATTGGACTTACAGCAATCCCATCAATTCCCTTAGCCAGTAAAGTTTCCATCATTCTCTTTTGGTCAACAACACCCTTAGGAGGCATGAGAACTTCACACTTTATACCGAATTCCTCTTCGGCTATTCTGACACCTGCCGCACAAAGATCCCAGAATGGATCAACCCCATTGGTCACATAGGCAAATGTCGTTTGCTTATCATCTCCGCATCCGGAGAAAAAAAACATTGGAAGTGAATAGAGTAGAGAGAGTATGTTTCTGATCTTCTTCATTTTTAATTTTTTAATAGTAATGATTAGATATTTCCTACCAGGGTGTACGTCCACCATTCAGGCATAAAGTTTGTCCGGTGACAAAAGATGCTTCATCAGAAGAATAATAAACCACTGCATTTCCAACATCTTCAGGTGTACCCCATCGACCAAGCGGGATAGTTTTTAAATATTCATTCTTGGCTTTTTCTGAATCATTTTCATGACGCTCCGTGGGAATCCACCCTGGAGCAACCGTATTAACGGTAATCCCAAAAGGAGCCAATTCGTTGGCCATGCTTCGACTCCAACCAATCTGTCCTCCCTTGGCGGCAACATAAGCACTAAACTCTGGAACACCACAGTGAAAGACTTCACTGGTTATATTGATAATTCTCCCCTCCCCTTTTCTCTTCATTCCCGGAAGAACCGCCTGAGTGAGGTAGAAAGGACTGAGGACAAAAAAATCGTACATCTTACGATAGAAATCGCCGTCATAATTTTCAAGAGGCTGTTGAGGCTGATCGGGAGTTGCATTGGGTACCAAAATATCCAGGGATCCGAATTTTTCTTCAACTGCCTCAACCATGGCTTGCACTTGCTCCCTATTCGCAGCATCAGCTCTTACAAGCATGGCATGAACCCCTAAGTCTTGTAATTCTTTTAAAGTGCTTTCCGCATTTTCACGATTATTTAAGTAATTAACCGCCACCTTGGCACCAGCTTCTCCCAATGCCTTAGCGATGCCCTTACCCAATCCTTTGGTACTTCCGGTTACCAGTGCTACTTTACCTTTCAATGAGAATTTATCCATAAAATCCTTAACTTCTCTAATAATAGATATCTTGGCAATTATTTAATATCACCCATTAATTTGATATATCAATCTTCTAGTCTAGTGCATTTCACTGCAACACACCAAGATATTTTAATTTAAACTTTCAAAATCATTTGCCTCTTGCATCCTTTACCCCTCTTAATTTGTTCAATAATAGATATCTTGGCAATGATTTAATATCACCCATTAATTTGATATATCAATCTTCTAGTCTAGTGCATTTTACTGCAACACACCAAAATATTTTAATTTAAACCTTTAAATCATTTGCCTCTTGCATTCTTTACTCTGTTAGAGTTATTCAATAAAAATTGTGAGTAATATTCTTCAAAAGCTCCTCATTCTTAGCTTTCTAACCTCGTTTATTATAGCCGCATACAGCAATGCAAAGGAACTTACAGAATCGACATTCAAAAGTTCTCAAATTGAGTTTTACATCAGTCCTGACAACGAATATCTGAAGGCTCAGAAAATCTTCAGCCAAGACTTAGGTCAGGGTAATTTCTCATGGAGCGGAAAACTTACAAATGGCCAAGAGGGCCTGCTTACTTTCACTAAAATAAAAGGAACTATACATGGAACGGTTGGTTTTAAGGATGGCCAATCATACAGCCTTGGCACCACCAAAAAAGGAGATGTCATTTTTTCGCCAAAAAACCAAACCAATCCAAGGTGTGCCGGGTGTGAGCATCCAAAAAAATCTTCTCCAATCGATCCAAGAACACTCAGAAGAGGGAAAAATTGGCGAAACGGAGACGGCAACCTTGTTGATTTACTCGTCGCATATACCTCGGATGCAAGAATCTCGCTGAATCTCAATACAGAAAGTGAGGTTAAAGCCTACATCCAAAATGCCATATCCGAATCTAATTTATGCTTTATCAACAGTAATGTGAACTGTTCGATCCGTCTGGTTCATCATGTGGAGGTGGAATATGAGGAAACCCAGAACCCCTCTTTGGACTTGAACCGGTCAGTTGACCAGGCTGATGGCTATTTAGACCATTTGCACTCCTTGCGAGATCAATACGGTGCTGATCTTGTATCTCTTCTTATATCGCAGGGAGATGGAACCGTTGGTGGCATTGCCAAAAGCATGACCTTTCCAAGCTTAGAATTTGAGGCCAGTGGTTTTAATGTTGTGGTTATGGATCAAATTGGGGCACCGAGTTACAGCTTACTACATGAAATTGGTCATAATATGGGATGCCTGCATAATCGGGAAGATGCCATGAACCGAGGCATTCCTGACACAGACCCAACCAATAACTCGGTTTTTAAGGCCTTTAATTATGGTAAAAGGTGGCTGGTGGGAGGTGAAGGGTACCGAACGATTATGTCCTATGACACAGAAGGCACGGCAACCTTTCCCAACCGAATTCCGTATTTCTCTAACCCAAACATTGAATACCAAGGCATTTCAACGGGGAATTTAGATTCTGAAGATAATGCCCAAGTGCTGAATACCACTGCACCTTATGTTTCAAATTTCAGGAGTTCCGTGATTCAACAAATTGTCCCATCCCTGCAAGAACTGACAATTGGAGAAGGAAATTCGAGTTCGGTCACGATACGTATGGCATCCAAACTGGATCAAAATATGACCATCACTGCCAGTCTTGATTCCGATGGAGATCAGGACTTCCTTATCTTCGCCCCGGGTACGGTTACTTTCTCACCAGCAAACTGGAATTTGCCTCAAACTCTTCAAATTTACTCAACCGCTGATCTTGATAACTCAGCAGGTACGAGTACTCTTTACCTAAGTGCAAGCGGGATTCCAACAGCCAGTGTATTGCTCACTGAGATAGATGCTGGGGCACTTGAGGAAGATAAGCGTATTATCTCCGGTGTCGTACAAAATTCTTTAGGTATTGGTGTTGAGAATGTTGAAGTTACCCTATCATCGGGAGAAATCTTTAGAACCGATGAAAAGGGCTCGTTTATTATCAGTCTTGAATCCGAATGGACCGGCACTCTGGCACTTAACAAAACGGGGTATTCAATTTCGCCTTCAAGTTTGTCAATCACAGCTGAAACCACTGACAAAGTAGATCAATTATTTTCTGCAAGTAGAAGTGATATACTTTATGTGGATGCTGAAGCTTCCGGTAACATGGATGGTTCCAGTTGGGCAAACGCCTACCAAGACCTGTCCAATGCCCTGAAGTCTACCCACCCCTTTTCTGAAATTTGGGTAAAAAAGGGAACATATAAACCTGGGAACTTTCGAAGTGACTTCTTTTTGCTTCCGCCTGATGTATCCATTTTCGGAGGCTTTGATGGAACCGAGACCGAAAGAAGCGAAAAAAAACCAACTGTAAATGAAACCATTTTATCCGGTGACATTGGGATTAGCGGAGATGGTTCCGATAATTCCTTCCATGTCGTTGTACCTTCGACAGGCTCACATTTGGAAGGCTTTACTATTCAGGATGGCAATGCTACAGAAAACTTTTCCGACTCGCGTGGAAAAGGTGCTGGTCTTTATGCAAAAAGTGTTACTTTTTCCATAAGCGAATGTATTTTCAAAAATAACAGAGCCCGTCAGAAAGGAGGAGCTTTTTATTTAGAGGACGGCAATGCTACCCTAATCAATTGCATTTTCACTTCAAACCATGGCTTAGGTTTAGGCAATGGTTTCGGTTATGCTGGAGCGATTTATTTTAATCGGGCCGTCGCTTCACTAACCAACTGTCAATTCAACGAAAACCAATCAGAACTAAATGGAGGGGCCATTTATGCAGAGTATTCCATAATTAATACCACCTCATGCGCATTTTATGATAATCAAAATACCGACAGCAATGGTGGGGGTGCCATTGCCTTATCATATTGCGTGCTCGATGATGTAAATAGTTCTTTTCAGGATAATTATACGACTTCCTCTGGGGGTGCCATCAATTCCCAGGATTCCAATATCTCTCTCACAGGCACTTTATTTTACAACAACCAATCATCCTTTGCAGGTGGGGCATTGTCCGGGGATCAATCGAATATTTCGGTTATTGACGCTAGTTTCACCAACAACCAAGTCATTGAATTTAATGAGGAAGATATTTTAAATTTAAATGATGAGGTACTAGAACTTACCCCTCCTCTACTTAGTGAAGCAAGGTTGAGAGAAACTAGACGTCTTTTTTCATCCAATCAAAACTTCTTAACCACAGGAGGTGGTGCAATTGCAGTATATTCATCAACAATACAGATTAAAAAAAGCACATTAAGCACTAATTCATCTGCTTACAACGGAGGTGCCATCAATTCCCAGGATTCCAATGTTTCTTTCACTGGCATTTCATTTCACAACAACCAATCATCCTTTCAAGGTGGGGCATTGTCCGGGGATCAATCGAATATTTCGGTTATTGACGG
>CBFIFQ010000080.1:0-8355 GCA_965661905.1 Opitutales bacterium | reverse complement strand
CATCCATCCTGCCAGACTGCCCGGTAAGAAAGGCTTTGGGGGTCGAAGCAGGTCGATAAAATATGGGGTTCCCCAAGTTTAACACAGGTTCCCTTTTCCACATTAAAATCTTTCTGCCCTTTGACCACATGAGAAAAGTGCTCCCCGGTATCGCCCTCATTCCAGCGGCCATCATTGTGCCCGTTTTGGTTATGCTTCCCCCAGTGTCCGTGCAGGCCGGCATCCAGACCCGGATAGGCGGGTATAATCTGGGGGGTTTTATCAGGGTTCGCCATGTAATAATCAGCCTGTCGTTGGTAGAAATCATACACCCGTGCCTCGTTTACCGCTTCCTTGGCTAAGGAGTAAGGAGTTCTGCCTTCACTCGGCACAACATAAGGGTGTTGGTCCGGTACGGCCACATTGAGAGGCTTGGCCTGGAGTATGGTACAGAGGAAAGGCAGAATGAGGAAAAATATGGTAATTTTCACACTTCTCATTCTGATGTTTACTGAAGCTTAGGCAATTCACTAAATCTTAAATCTTACAGCCGGTATGTCCCCCGAATCATCTCTCTGTAAAAAATTAGACCGTGGAATGAAAAAAGCGGAGGAATTCAGCCTGCGTACGCAAAATCTGCTTGAAAGAATTATGCTTCAATCTAGGTTTTTCTATTCTACCTATGAATACCTACCCAGAATACCTCCAAGAGATCGAAGAACGCAAAGCCCAGGGCCTTAGCCCTAAACCCATTGATGGTGCTCCTTTGCTTGCCGAAATCATCGGTCAGATTAAAGACCCCACTCACGAGCACCGGAAAGATTCGCTCGACTTTTTTATCTACAACACCCTCCCTGGCACCACCAGTGCCGCCGGAGAGAAAGCTGCCTTTTTAAAAGAAATTATACTGGGCGATTCGGTGGTGGAGGAAATTACCCCGGCCTTTGCCTTTGAACTTCTTTCCCATATGAAAGGCGGGCCTTCCATCAAGGTGCTTCTTGATCTAGCCCTGGGGGATCATGAATCGATCGCTTTGGAAGCGGCTAAAGTCCTGAAAACTCAGGTTTTTCTATACGAGGCAGACACCGATCGCCTTGAGGATGCATTGAAGGCAGGTAATCCCATTGCCAAAGATATCATACAAAGTTACGCCCAGGCGGAATTTTTCACCAGCCTTCCTGAAGTCGATGAAGAGATCAAAGTGGTCACCTACATTGCCGGTGAAGGGGATATCTCCACCGATTTACTTTCCCCCGGCAATCAGGCACATTCCCGCTCTGACCGGGAGCTTCACGGTAAATGTTTAATCTCTGAAAAAGCCCAGGCGGAGATTACCGCACTCAAGGAAAAGCACCCGGATGCACGGGTCATGCTCATTGCCGAGAAGGGGACTATGGGCGTGGGTTCCTCCCGGATGTCTGGGGTTAACAATGTGGCATTGTGGACAGGAAAGCAGGCAAGCCCCTATGTGCCCTTTGTGAACTTTGCTCCGATTGTTGCCGGGACCAATGGAGTATCCCCCATTTTCCTGACCACTGTAAGTGTAACCGGTGGTATCGGGATCGACCTCAATAACTGGGTTCGTAAAATGGATGCTGAGGGCAACCCGGTTCTGGATGACAATGGGGACCCCGTCCTTGAACAGGTTTATTCGGTGGAGACCGGAAAAATTCTTACCATTAACACCAAGGAGAAGAAACTTTACGAAGGCGATCAGGTATTGGCTGATATTTCCCCGGCCCTAACTCCGCAAAAAGTTGAATTTATCAAGGCAGGTGGTTCCTATGCCATTGTCTTTGGGAAGAAACTGCAAAGCTTTGCCGCTTCCGCTCTCGGGATTGATATCCCCACGGTGTACGCCCCAGCCCGTGAAATTTCCCACGCCGGACAGGGCCTCACCGCGGTGGAAAAAATCTTTAACAAAAACATGGTCGGTGTCAAAGAGGGCACCGTTCTCCATGCCGGTTCCGATGTGCGTGTGAAAGTAAACATTGTGGGCTCCCAGGATACCACCGGGCTCATGACCTCCCAGGAATTGGAAGCCATGGCCGCCACCATTATCTCTCCCACCGTGGACGGAGCTTACCAGTCCGGTTGTCACACCGCCTCGGTCTGGGACAAGAAAGCCCAGGCAAATATTCCCAAGCTGATGAGCTTTATGCACAACTTTGGCCTGATCACTGCCCGCGATCCCAAAGGACAATACCATGCCATGACCGATGTCATCCACAAGGTGCTTAATGACTTAACCGTGGATGAATGGGCCATTATCATCGGGGGAGACTCGCACACCCGAATGTCCAAGGGTGTGGCTTTTGGCGCCGACTCCGGCACCGTGGCCCTGGCCCTGGCCACCGGGGAAGCCACCATGCCTATCCCCGAGTCGGTTAAGGTTACCTTCAAGGGCCAGCTCAAGGATCATATGGATTTCCGTGATGTGGTTCATGCCACCCAGGCGCAGATGTTGAAACAATTTGGAGACAATGTGTTTCAGGGTAGGATTATTGAGGTGCACATCGGTACCTTACCCGCGGACCAGGCCTTTACTTTCACGGACTGGACCGCTGAGATGAAAGCCAAGGCATCCATCTGTATTTCCCAGGACGATACCCTGATCGAGTCGCTGGAAATCGCCAAGAGCCGCATTAAGGTGATGATTGACAAAGGCATGGACAATGAAAAACAAGTCCTTCAGGGCTTGTACAATATTGCCGACAACCGCATTGCTGAAATCAGGTCAGGAGAGAAACCGGCCCTTACCCCGGATGCCAATGCCAAGTACTTTGAAGAATTTGTGGTCGACCTCGACATGATCAATGAGCCCATGATCGCCGATCCGGATGTCAACAATGACGATGTATCCAAGAGGTACACTCACGACACCATCCGCCCGGTTTCCTATTACGACGGCACCAAGAAGGTAGACCTCGGATTTGTCGGCTCATGCATGGTGCACAAGGGAGACCTCAAAATTGTCTCCCAAATGCTCAGGAACCTCGAGAAAGAAGCGGGCAAAGTGGAATTTCAGGCACCCCTCGTGGTTGCCGCTCCCACCTACAACATTATCGATGAATTAAAGGAGGAAGGTGACTGGGATATGCTGCAAAAATATTCCGGCTTTGTCTTCAACGACGACGCCCCGAAAAACACCGCCCGGGAAGAATACGAAAACATGATGTACCTGGAACGCCCCGGATGTAACCTTTGCATGGGCAATCAGGAAAAAGCCGCCCGTGGAGATACCGTGATGGCCACATCCACCCGTCTCTTTCAGGGCCGGGTTGTGGAAGACTCAGAGCGAAAGAAAGGGGAATCCCTTCTCGCCTCCACCCCCGTGGTGGTTCTCTCCGCCATCCTTGGGCGTATCCCTACCATGCCTGAGTATGAGACCGCAGTTGAAGGGATCAATCTCACCAAGTTTGCTCCCCCCCTCAAAGCGATGAGTAATTAATAGCAGGTGACTGTCTCATCGGCAGTGCCATGCTTTTACTGAAACTCAGCCTGCAAGGATGACATCGAGCAGGGTCTGTCCGAACTTTTTCAGTTTTGATTCCCCGATCCCATTTATCTCCAGCATTTCCTCGAGACTTTGTGGGCGTACCCTTGCCAGTTCGACGAGGGTCCTGTCGTGGAAGATGACATAAGCCGGCACTCTTCGGGTTTTCGCCATCTTTTGCCGGGCTGCTTTGAGGTTTTCATATAAAGCCTGGTCAGTCCCGGAATCGAGATAGATTTTAGGGTGCCTGACCAACTTCTCTTTCTTCCCCGCCTTTCTTTCCCGAACTTTACGGAAATGAATCACCTCCTTTTTCTTAAGAAAGGCAAAGCCCTTGTCAGTAATTTTGATGCCATTGTGCTCCTGTACATCCACCCGTAACAGGTTACGGGACACCAATTGCCGAAAGACATTTTGCCACTCGGCTTTGCTTAGCTGCTTCCCGATTCCAAAGGTGCTCTGCTGGTCATGTCCAAAACGGATAATCCGGTCATCCTCTTTCCCCATCAGTACATCCACCACATACAGCACCCCAAACCTTTGGCCCGTTCTGTACACGGCAGATAAAGCCATTTGAGCGGGAATCGTGCCATCAAAGGTTTCAGGCTTGGTATCACAGGTATCGCAATTCCCGCAGGGCTCTCCGCTGTCATCAAAATACTCAAGTAATACCTGCCGGCGGCAAATTGCCGCCTCACATAAGCCCAGTAATGCATTGAGCTTCTGGTGTTCAATCCGCTTTTGAATTTCCGGGGCCTCTGAGTCCTCAATCCAGTTGCGTTGCATGACCGCATCATCCATCCCGTAGATCATGAAAGCATTCGAAGGCAGACCATCCCGGCCGGCCCGGCCCGTTTCCTGGTAGTAGGCCTCAATAGACTTCGGGATATTCATGTGGGCCACATACCGGACATCCGGCTTATCAATTCCCATACCAAAGGCAATGGTTGCGACGATGATGACCTTATCTTCCCGTAAAAACCGGGTCTGGTTCTCACTCCTTACCTCCGCTGATAATCCGGCATGGTAGGGCAGGGCATGAATCCCTTTTGATTGCAACCATTCTGCCATGTCATCGACCTTCTTCCGGGAGATGCAGTAAATAATGCCACTATCCTCAGGGTGATGATTTCGGATAAAGTCGTAGACCTGTTTTTTTGGGTTATTTCTTTCGTGGATGGAGTAGTGGATATTGGGCCGGTCAAAGCCTCCGATGAAGACCTTTCCTCTCTCCAGCTTCAATCGTTCGATAATGTCTTTGCGGGTTGCCTGATCAGCGGTGGCAGTCAGGGCCACTCTTGGAATATCCTCAAAGCGCTCAGCCAAGAGGGACAAAGCGGTGTAGTCCGGGCGGAAGTCATGCCCCCACTGGGAGACACAGTGGGCCTCATCAATGGCGAACAAGCCAATCTTTACCTCTTCAAGCAAGGCGAGAAAGTCAGGCATCACCAACCTTTCCGGGGCCACATAGAGCAAGTCCAGTTGATTCTTCTCCAGTTTTTCCTTTACCCTGAAAATATCGATATCAGACATGCTCGAGTTGATCGCCCCTGCGGCAATCCCCAGTTGCTCCAAAGCCGTTATCTGGTCCTGCATTAAGGCAATCAAAGGGGATACCACCACGCCCACCCCTTTCCGGCAAAGAGCCGGTATTTGGTAGCACAAGGATTTCCCGCTTCCGGTGGGCATTAGTACAAACGCATGTCCACCTCCGATAATGTGTTCGATAATATCTCCCTGTTGTCCACGGAATTGATCATACCCATAAGTATGATTTAAAATGGTGAGGGCTGAAATTGCAGGTGATTGCATAAAGAATCTAAGTAATGAAAGAGTTCAAATGATATGTCGACCCTATCGACTTATTTTTAATCATTAGCAGTGCAATCAAGATTATTTCCAGGGTTCACCTTGAGTCTTCTTAAGAGCTCCCGGTTATAAATGAGCCCCCCCGAGTACCAGCTTACATTCCTTGTCTCAGTTGATCATCGGTACCTTTTGAAAATTCTGTCATAGTTGGTTACTTACAGAACCTGAACCAAGAAACCCAATGCCGAAAAATAGGATTATTCGGTGATACCCTTTTTCGAAATATGAAAACAAAAGTTACTGCACCATAAAAGAGCTGCCAAAATTATCCATGGCCAGCCCGGTCATAAAGTCGGACCTGCCCCGAATGGAAATGGTGTTTATCCGGATGCGGTCTTCTGCATTCAATGTGTAGACCATAGCTCTTTCATTTGGGTTCCCGATGGCCCCATCTGAAATGACATAGATGGTGTCAACCGTGCTGTATCTTGAAATAAGGTGGTCATATGAGTAATCCATGGCTCCGATCAGGGATGTGCCACCACCGGTTTTTTGTCGCGACAGGAAACGCTTAAGCTTGGATTGGAAAGCCCGGGTGTTTTGAGCTGGTTTTAAGATCGAAGACTTACGGTTAAAAGGAAAGAATACCACGCCAATAGAATAACTGTCCCCCAGAGTTTTCGCCATGTAAAGCATTTGGTCTTTGAGCATCCGAAATGGCTCTCCGGACATGGATCCACTGCAATCCAGAAAGAAAAGCAGGTTTTGCCCCTTAATATCGATACCATAAAGAGATTTTTCTGGCCAGTACTGTTCGTTCTTTGAGGTGGAAAGAAAGGAGACGACTGTATCCTTGGAAAGAGCTGCCTGCGAGTATTCATCTTTATACCTGTCAGGGTAGTCATCCATTGGGGGAGCTGTTTGGGGGACAAGTTCGATCAGGGGTTTCTTGCCAGTCGGTGGAGTGACTTGATTGTAAGAACTCTCATCGTTCAATGAAAGCCAGTTATTCCAGCGACGAGCCTCATAGCCATAGTCTTTCCCTGTCGCTTCCTCAAGGATGTTAAGGGCCATTATACCCAGGTTGTCTTTTTGTAATACCCTGACTAAGCATTCTAAAAATTTTTTGGATAGGGGTGCCCTCTGCAGCTTTTCAATACAGGCGGCTCTTATGTAATAGGGTGCTTTTTTATCTTCAATTTTCTTGGTTAAAGACTTCCTGATTTCTGAACGACCCAGTAAGGAATCATTCAGGTATTCAACCGCAACCTGGGCAATGATTGGATCGCCACGGTCGATCAGTTCCGGCCAGACGAATTCGGGTATCACATCAGATTCCTTAAATACCTGAACTGATAATTCATTGTAGTTTTTCCAGTTTCTAGCCAGTTGGGAGAGTTCCTTTTGTGCTTCAACGGACTTACAATTTTTTAAACCGGCTAGGGCCAGTCTTTTTAGCCTTATGTCCTCCTTTGGGTCGGAGATGACATTTATGATATCTTTTACATCCTTACGGCTATCACCAAAAGAAAACCCATCGAGGGTAAATTTCCCTGGGTTAACTTCTGCGAGAGAAAGTTGTGGAATTACTTTCCGGGCATGAGCTAACAACTTCCCACTTTCAGATTGTTGAGCATCTACCGAAGTTTTCACCAAAAGACTGGTAACGATATAAAAAACAAGAAGTGCACGATAGGAATGAGATTTCATAATTCCGCACAATACACTTATTTATATAAATATGCAAATACACTAAATATAATTATAACCTGCTTCCTGAAACCAGAAATTATCTTAAGTTAAGCTTGTGAGGATAAAGGGAAGAAGATGTGATAACTGCTATGTTGCAAGTATCCTCCAGGGTTTCGATTCCGTTCGAGGAGATCGAATTAAAAGCCATTCGCTCACAGGGTCCGGGAGGGCAGAATGTAAACAAAGTAGCAACCGCGGTTCATTTATTTTTCGATATTCAGGCGTCGAGCCTACCGGAAGTCTACAAACAGAAATTGTTAAATAAAAAAGACCACCGCATCAGTCCGGGTGGGGTGGTGATCATTAAATCCCAATCAGCCCGTACCCGGGAAGCCAACCGCGAGAAAGCCCTTACCCGATTAAAGGAACTGATCAAGGAAACCATGGAGGTACGCAAATCCCGCCGTGCCACCTCCCCAACCCGCAGTGCCAAAGAAAAAAGACTCCAGTCCAAAGGGTCACGCTCGCAGACCAAGAAATTCAGGCAGCGCCCAGGAATGGATGATTAACCCTTTTCACAATTTACTCTTCACTCTTCACAATTTATTTATTTCTTCCGGAGGAAGCAAAATAAAGAAATC
Organism: Opitutales bacterium; assembly: GCA_965661905.1. Classification (GTDB taxonomy): domain Bacteria; phylum Verrucomicrobiota; class Verrucomicrobiia; order Opitutales; family Seribacteraceae; genus Seribacter. The sequence continues at coordinate 738 of CBFIFQ010000080.1, read as the reverse complement.
CAAGAACCGCCCAACTACCTTGTTCGAGGTCGCGAAGCAGGCACAAAGCCTGGAAGAGTTTGGTTTGCTTCTCCGGGATTGGATTCATCACATAACGAGGCGGGATGTAAGTAATCGTCCTGCCTTATTAGACGCCTTGCAGAAATTACCACCTAGCTTGAAGAAAAAATTTGAACAGGGTGAAGTTGCGGATGCATACTTGGCCGCCTATGCAGAATGGATTTCAGATCTTGCAGGAATAACCCGCCCATCTTGGGTAAAACAAAAGCACAGAATCCTTGATGAACCTTGGTTTTCAGATAATGCCCGGGCAGCGTTGCTGGTGGATACGCCTGCTTCATTCAGGCAAAGAGGGATATTTACAATTCCAGAAAATGTGGTTCGCTTGCGCCGAGGGCGTCCACGGGTCAGTGCAGAGCAAAAAAAGGCCAAGGCTCGTGCCCGCGATCAGCGATATCGAGAAAAAATTCGCCAAAAGTTAAATAAGCTCAAGCAACTAGAAGAAGCCGGGTTGGCGTAGATCAAGTTCCTGTTTTAGAATTTCATTTCCGGAGATCTCAAACCTACGCAGGTTGAGGAAACCCAGTCAAAATATCGCAAAAAAAACCTTGGCAAAGATTAAGAAATTAACAAGGCGTCCCGGTATGGATGATTGAATGAAATTCCCTTAATCCAATTTCACACAGTAATTATTAGCCTATAAATAGGCTGACAGGTCCGAGTAGGAAAGTAAACTCG
>CBFIFQ010000079.1:0-8835 GCA_965661905.1 Opitutales bacterium | reverse complement strand
TTCTCCGATTGTTCAGGCTTTGATGGATGCGGCCCGAAACGGCAAACAGGTAACAGTGCTTGTAGAATTGAAGGCACGGTTTGATGAGGAAGCCAATGTGCAATGGTCCCGGAGGATGGAAGAGGTGGGGGTTCATGTGGTATACGGACTGGCAGGCTTAAAAACCCACTGCAAATGCTGTTTGGTGGTACGAAGGGAAAAAAATAAATTGCGCAGGTATGCCCATCTTGGTACCGGGAACTACAACCCCAGTACAGCCAAAAGCTACACGGACTACAGTCTTTTTACGGCGAAAGCCGGCTTTACCTCGGATCTTGCCAACCTGTTTAATACCCTGACCGGGTTTACAAGAAAGCCGAGTTTTCGAAATATCCTCGTCGCTCCTTACACCCTTCATTCTGAAGTTGTTCGTTTAATTGGGGAAGAGATTAAGGCTGCGAACGCCGGAAAAGATGCCAGGATATTGATAAAAGTGAATAGCCTGATCGATCCTGAATGTATCGATGAACTTTATAAAGCTTCACAAGCTGGGGTGAGGGTAGATTTAATTGTGAGGGGTATTTGTGGTTTAGTTCCAGGGGTGAAAGGGCTAAGTGACAATATCCGGGTCAAAAGTTTACTGGGGCGTTTTCTTGAGCACAGTCGGGTATTTCATTTTCAAAATGCTCCAACTGGCAAGAGAACTTATTTGGGCAGTCCGGACTGGATGCCCAGAAACTTTTTCAGGCGTATTGAAGTTGCTTTTCCAGTTGAGCAAAAAGAAGAGGAGAAAAAGATATTAGACTCGATGAATGCTTTCTTGGAAGATAATGAATTTGCCACTGAACTTAAAAGTACAGGCAAGTATACACCCGCACCCAAAAGGAAGAAGTTATTTTCGGCTCAGGAGCATTTTATTTCTTCCACTAAACTCGAAATTGAGGAGCAGGTAAAAGCTGCCCTACGACGAGCCTCGGGAAAACCCAATAACCAAAGCAAAGGAGACGAGGAAAACGCCTAGGCCAACAATGGGGTCTCGCGAAACGCAAAGCAAGACGCCGAGGATACAGAGTGCAGGGGCGAGTGGTCTTTTCCAGTCAAACTTCATGTCTTACTTATTTATTGAACCCTGAAAGGGATTTCGAGAACTGAGTCAAGTCTGCCCCCGGGCGGTGGGCCAAACACACCAGCTCTTTGGGCCACTTCTAAAACCAGGCGGTCAAGTGATCCATTGCCTGAGGACTTTGAAAGTCGTGGGGAAATAAGTGATCCGTTTTGTGAAATACGAAAACTTAACCGTGCCTCGCCTCCGTCACGAAGTGCGGATTCTGAAAGTAATTTTCTCCAAATTCCTTCCATTTTTGCTTTTACACGAGCAAGGTATTGATTCACCGCACTGGCCGAAACCGTTGGGGTAGAGCTGCTGGTTGAAGTGACTTTGATTTGAGGAAGACTAAAGTCTGACGGGTTAAGCTTGATGGGCTTTACAGTTTGCACCTGAGGCCGAGGCTTGACGGGGGATGGTAACTTCCTGTCCTTACGGAATTGCTCAAATGATATGGGCTGAGTCTTGGGCGTTTGCCTGACGACTGGAGTGGGTTTGGGCTTGGGCGTAACCGGTTTTGGTTTTGGCTTGGGTTTTGCGGGCGTAATAGGTTTAGGTTTGGGGGTTGGCTTTACCGGGGGAACTGGCTTTGTAATTTCCCTTTTTTGCGGTTTTTTTTGTATGGGAGGGGGTGCCTGTACTTCAACGGGCTGGGGGCTTGCAGAAGCGAGCTCAAAGACATGAATATCTTCAGGTTCTTTTTCGCAACTGGGCAGAAAGCTAAAGATGACAAGGCCAACACCTAGAAGTAAGTGACCAATGACGAAGAAACGAAAAAATTTATGTTCTCTTTGACTTAACCCAAACATTTACAAACACCCTAAAATTTCCGCCAATAAATTAGTAATCTATTCACCATTACTCGAAATTCCTGATGTTGCAAGATTATCAATAAATTCAGCAATCCCGGCCTTGTATTTCTCTCCACCAATAGATTCCAGGTTATTGTGAGTAGCCTCCTGAAAAGAGAGAAATGTCTTGGGTTCAGGTAGCTCCTTGTGCAATCTCTTGCCATGTCGAAAGGGGACCACTTCATCCAATTCCCCGTGAATAATTAGAGAAGGACAGCGAATGTGTTTCACTTGCTCTAGGTTATTAAAATAGTCCCATGGTAAAAATGGGATTTCAGTTACAGTACGGAAAGCGGAAAGAAAGGGTGTCTCAAGTAGTAGTCCTGCCACTTTTTGGTGGGCAGCTAGATGGCAGGAAGGTCCAGTGCCTAAGGATCTTCCCCAAACTAAAATGTTTTCAGGGGATCGTCGACAATCCTCGATGGCGTACTGGTAGACTGCTTCAATTGCCTGCAGGCAACCTTCTTCGGACGGAAGGCCGGCACTGAGTCCGTATCCAGGGTAGTCATAGGCCAGAATCTCCCAGTCTTTTTCTTTCCACATTTCAAAAAAGGGTGCTAATTGACCGATGTCTTCAGCGTTACCATGACTGTAAATAATGGTGATGCCGGGTTTTTTCGTATTGCCTTGGCGTAGGAGGGAAATTTTGGTGCCATCGGAAGTTTGAACCTGTATGATATTATCCCCTTTTTGGTAACTTGATTCAGGGACTGGAAATAGAATTTTTTTTCCGTAGATCCAGGCAAGCCCGATAAAAAATATATACACAAAAAAAGCTAGCAGTAACATTCGGCCCCAAGGTATGTTCATAATTTCTTCCATATAGTATGCTTTTAGTTTCATCAAAGGATTATGGAATCGCAAGAATGTAAAATTTTTGCTAGTCAAGATAGTCATGAATATTTGTTGTATTGGAGCTGGTTATGTTGGGGGGCCAACCATGGCTATGATTGCGAGCAAATGCCCTGATATTCGGGTCACCGTGGTGGACTTGAATGAGCAGCGTATTGCCGATTGGAATTCTGATAATTTGCCGGTGTATGAGCCTGGCTTACAAAGCATTGTTGAGCATACTCGAGGCAAAAACCTGTTTTTTTCCACTAATATTGACCATCACATTCAGGAAGCGGATATCATTTTCATTAGTGTCAATACCCCAACCAAAGATTACGGCTCCGGGGCGGGACAGGCTGCCGATCTGCGATTTGTTGAATCCTGTGCAAGACGAATAGCAGAAGCCGGAGGTGGGGATAAGATAGTGGTTGAGAAATCAACGGTTCCTGTGCGAACAGCCCAGATGGTCAATGAAATTTTACGAGGTGCTGAAAATGGGTTTAACTATCAAGTTATTTCGAATCCTGAGTTCCTGGCAGAGGGTACTGCGATGGCAGACTTGGAAAACCCAGACCGTGTATTAATAGGTGGGGAGACCACCGAAGCAGGTAATGCGGCTGTAGCAAAAGTGGTAAGCGTCTATGCCCAATGGGTAAATAAAGAACGCATTCTTACCACAAACCTTTGGTCTTCCGAGCTCTCAAAGTTGACAGCCAATGCTTTCTTGGCACAGCGTATTTCGAGCATTAATGCAATATCTGCTCTTTGCGAAGAAACCGAAGCCGATGTGGATGAAGTGGCTAGGGCTATTGGAATGGATTCCCGAATTGGCCCCAAGTTTTTAAAAAGCTCAATTGGGTTTGGTGGGTCTTGTTTTCAAAAGGATATTTTAAACCTCACCTACCTTTGCCGCCATTTTGGTCTTCCAGAAGTAGCCGGATACTGGGATCAAGTCATATCCATGAATGAATATCAAAAAGAACGGTTTGTGCAGCGTATGCTTGATGCTATGCATAACACGATTTCAGGTAAGCAGATCGCAATCCTAGGTTTTGCCTTTAAGAAAGACACAAATGATGCAAGAGAATCTCCTGCAATCAGTATTTGTAAGCGACTCCTAGAGGAAAAAGGAAGCCTGAAGGTTTATGACCCTCAGGTTACCAAGGATTCCATCTTATCATCCCTCGGTATTACCGATGAAAGTAGCTTGGAGCGTTTAAGTTTTTGCCATTCTGCTGAGGATGCCTGTGCGGGGACGCATGCCATAGCTATCTTAACCGAGTGGGATGAATTTAAAGAGATTGATTATCAAAAAGTTTTAACGACTATGCTTCGCCCGGCTCATATTTTTGACGGTCGCAACTTACTTGATCTCGAAAAACTCAAGGAAATTGGCTACCGGGCATTTGGGATTGGGAAAGTATAAGCTTAAATCGCCGGTTTACGGGTAGGGCGGGCGATTTGAATCATTGCCTTATCCAAAACGCCATTTAAAAACTTCCTCGAATTATCGGATGAGAAGTCCTTACTTATCTCAAGGGCTTCATCAATAATCACAACCGGAGGGACATCCAATCGGTATTTAATCTCGTATAAAGATACCCGCAACAGAGCCAGCTCAACCTTACCAATTCTCGCAAAATCCCAATTTTGAACAAGCTCGCGGATGATGGAATCAAGGATTTTAGATTTTTCAATAACCCCAGCGATAAGTTCAACCGCATAACTGAAATAATCTTCATCATGACCGAGGTATGAAAAGTAGTCATCCAGGTCAGCTTGCAACTTGTCGGATTGATTCATCTCCCACTGAAAAAGGAACCTGAAGGCCGCGCAACGGTTTTGCCTGCGTTGGCTCCACTTTGGGTTGATTATGAAATCGTCGTCCATTTTTCTTTCAATTTTGCCATTTGGAGTGCGGCCTGGGCAAATTCTTTACCCCGATCGATTGAGCCAGTTATTCGGTCTTCTGCAGATTCTAAATCCTCTGTCACAATGATTCCATTAATGACTGGAGTGTTGTGCTTAATAGAGAGAGACTGAAGAGCATTTCCTGCAGATTCTGCAACCAGGTGGTGATGGGATGTACTCCCTTTGATGACAACCCCCAAAGCGATCACTGTTGTAAATGTTTTTTTCTCGAGTAATAAATTTATTGCAGCAGGTAATTCATTGGAACCGGGTACTCTTTCAATAATGAGTTCCAAGGGTGTACCATTTTCATGAATGATTTCTTTCACTCGGTTCAGCAGGAAATCTACCAGGCTTACATTGAATTGAGAGGCCACGATCCCAATTTTAAAATTGCGGGGATCGATGGGGGTAAAAGGAGGGCAGTCTACACTCATTCTTTCGGGAGTAGTACGCGTTCAACAATTTCCAGTCCATACCCTTCAAGGCCAACAACTTTGCGATGATCTCGTGATAGGAGTCTTAATTTCTTCAACCCAAGAGCTGCCAGGATCTGAGCACCTATTCCATAATCCCTGAAATCCATTTTAGGTTGCTCTAGGGGGGAACCCTGCGAGATGTCCCCAGCCAGACTTTGGGAGTCATTTTTTCTCGGTTCCATGTAAAGTAAGGCCCCAGTTCCTTCTCTAGCGAGAACTGATAAGGTTTGATCGAGGATATTGGGTTGTCCTTTTTGCTCAATCAAACCAAGGGAATCGACAAGGGTATTTGCGGTTTGAACACGGACGAGGATTTCCGACTCCTTTGACAGGTCCCCCTTAGTCAGGGCATAATGAACGCGTTGATCCAAGATACTTCGAAATGCATGAAGGATGAAATTTCCATGCTGAGTAAGAAAGGGGGATTCGGAAACTTTTTCAATGAGCTGATCTCTTTGGTGCCGATATTCGATCAGGGAGGCGATCGAAATGAGTTTCATGCCCCATTGCTCTTTTAACTTAATAAGGTCGGGGACTCTCGCCATTGTGCCATCTTCCTTAAGGATTTCACAAATCACACCACTTGGGTGCAACCCTGCCAGTGCAGCCAGATCAACAGCTGCTTCCGTATGGCCTGCTCTCTCTAAAACCCCACCGGGCCGTGCCCGTAAGGGGAATACATGACCAGGTTGAACGAGAGCTTCCGGGTTGGCATTTGGGTCGGCCAAAATCTGAATAGTACTGGCCCGGTCGAAAGCACTTATGCCAGTGGTTATACCCTCGGCTGCATCAACCGAAACGGTAAAGTCTGTTTTTTGAGCTTCCCGGTTGTGGGGGACCATGCTGGAAACGCCGAGTCTTGATAGCTGGTTTCTTAACAAGGGCACGCAAATTAGACCTCTTGCATGAATAATCATATGGTTGATCGCCTCGGGAGTGACTTTGGATGCAGCCATCACTAAGTCGCCTTCATTTTCCCGGGATTCATCATCGGTGACAATGACCATCTTACCAAGAGCGATGTCACGAAGAGCATCTTCTACGGTATCGAAGTTATTCATATAGTAAGAGTGTTAAAAAGTAAAAGGTTCCATCCTATAGAATTCATTTCATTCTCACAATGTAAATAGACTGCAATCGGGGAAAATGGAGGAATCCCCTATGGCTTTTGGATAAGATCCTCAAATTGCTCCTCAGAGAGGACTTCTACTTGGAGGGAAAGAGCTTTTTGGAGTTTGGATCCAGCTCCTGGGCCAGCCAGGAGGAAGGTAGTCTTTTTGCTTACACTTGAGGATACTTTACCTCCGCGTGCTTCAATTTGCTTAGTTGCTTCTTCACGGGTGTACTTAGATAGAGATCCAGTCAGGACAAAAATTTTATCATTAAATGGCAGGTTGGCAGAATTTTCAGTACTGACAGTAAGAAGCCCATGAGCTTTTAATTTCTCTATTTCCGAAAGATTGAATTCGGATTGAAAAAAGGCACAGATACTATCCGCCATGGTTTCCCCGATACCATCAATAGAAGTAAGGTCATCCATGGAAGCCTCCACTATTTTATCCAGGCTTTTAAATCGGCGAACTAGGTCTTTTGCGGCCGCCGTCCCCACATGCTTGATTCCCAAGCCACATAGTAAGCGCCAAAAGTCTTGAGCCTTACTTTTTTCTATGGAATTGACCAAATTCAGGGCAGACTTATCTGCAAACCCCTCAAGGGTTAATAGTTGATTCTCTTTGAGTTCATAAAGGTCGGAAATCTTTGCGACAAGCTGCTTCTCAATCAGCTGCTTGATAACTGATTCACCAAGGTTTTCGATGTCCATACAACCCCTTGATGCAAAGTATTCAAGCCGGGCTTTGACTTGATCCTTGCATGCATAGTTTGGGCATTTCCAGGCAGCTTCGCCTTCAACTCTGAGTAGGTCAGCCTGGCAACAGGGGCAGGTTTTAGGAAATTGGAAAACTGAAAGGTGATTCTTTCTTTTCCCCATCTCCACTTCAATGACCTGAGGTATGATTTCGCCTGCCTTTTCAAACACCACATAATCACCTATCCTTATGTCTTTTCGGGAAATTTCATCGGCGTTATGCAAACTTGCTCGCGAAACAATGGTACCCGCCAGCTGTGTGGGGTGGAGGCAGGCAACTGGGGTAATAGTCCCAGTCCGGCCAACTTGGAAAATAATATCTTCTAAAAGGGTCGATTGCCTTTCGGATTCAAACTTGAAGGCGATTGCCCAGCGAGGAGCTTTGGCGGTAGAGCCTGCAGTCGCTTGCATATCGAAAGAATCTAATTTAATCACAGCACCATCTGTGGGGTAGGCATAGTTATGCCTTGCTTGGTCAAGCATCGTGATCGCGTCCCAGGCTTCTTTTGCATTCCTGACAGGTTTTAAGAATTCAACAATGGGAAGCTTCCACTTGCAAAGTGCTTCGTGAAAAGCAGATTGATGGCTAAAACTATTTCCAGGCTCACAATAACCCAGTCCATACAGAACAATTTCCAGTTTACGTTTTCGTGCTTCCTTTGGGTCCAAGAGTTTGATGGTTCCAGCCGCAAGATTTCTCGGGTTTGCGTATAAGTTTTCTCCGAGACTTTCCCGTTCTTTATTAATGCGACCAAACTCTTCGTGGCTCATAAATACTTCACCGCGAATCTCGATTAGGTCCGGGATCGCTTCATCGATAATCTTGCGCGGAAGGTTTTCGATATGAAGAATATTCTGGGTCACAATATCGCCTGCAACCCCATTTCCCCTGGTTGTAGCGGTGGTAAGCTCACCTTTCTTGTAGGTCAATGAAATTGCCACGCCATCGATTTTTGGTTCAACCACATAGCGGAGGGAATCAGTATCGAAAATTTTCCTCAATCTTTGATCAAAATCGTAAAATTCATCCTTATCATATGTGTTATCAAGGCTAAGCATGGGAATTAAGTGCTGATGGGATGAAAATCCATCGAGACGGTCATCTCCGACTTGAAGATTGCCTTTTTGCTCTTCTTTGTGTGTCGGCTCAGTGCTCTCAGTGCTTTCGGCCAAAAACAAACCAAGAGGGTCGAGCTGGTTTTGTAGAGCTTCAAGGTCTTTTTTTAACCTGTCATATTCTTGATCTGAAATCGTGGGCTGTGCATCCTTGTAATACCTTCTGTCGTGAAGGCGAATGACTTCGTGCAAATCCTTTAGCTTCCTGAAGGAATCACCATCTTCTTTTTTCATGACAAAGCTTTGCAGGCATTTTCCATACGGAGCAGTGCTTTCTTGAGAAGGTCATAAGTACAGCCCAAGTTAAGCCTTAGGAAGCCAGGTGCTCCAAAGTCTTTTCCATCTGATAACCCAACACCGTGTTGCTCAAAATATTGATGGGGGTTATCAACCGGCAGCGAATTGGCATCAATCCATAAAAGATAGGTAGCTTCTGGACAAAAAGGGCGAAGATTAGGCATTTTGCTAATTTCTGTATACGCCAGATCTCTGTTTTTTCGTAAGTAAGCTAATAATTCATGCCTCCAAGGTTCACAAAACCTGTATGCTTTCTCGGCAAGAAGAAATCCCATAGCAGGCGGGTCAGGCACAATGCCCTGAAGGGCTTTTTTGAATTTAACCCTTAATCCCGAATCCGATATGACAGCAAAAGAACAACCAAAACCTGGAAGGTTGAAGGTTTTACTGGGGGCC
>CBFIFQ010000078.1:0-9382 GCA_965661905.1 Opitutales bacterium | reverse complement strand
CATACCCGCAGATGGGTGGTTTGAATGGCAACTTATTGAAACTCAAAAATATCCTTTTTTCCACCACCTTGAAGGTCACGCTCCTTTCGCCTTTGCCGGCATGCGGATTTCAATAGAGGATGAAGCTGGCAAGCAATCTGCCTTTTCTATTCTTACCCGACCTGCGTCGCCTGAATGCTTACACATCCACCACCGTGCTCCCTTGATTTTGCCCGTTGAGGTTTGGGAGACATGGCTATCTCCGGACCTCGCTGAAAAAGATATTTTGCAATTACTCAAGATCGAGCAACCTCTGGTTTCCACCTACCAAGTTGGATCAAGAGTTAATTCTACGAGGTATGACGACGCTGGATTACTGGAACCGGACCAAGGAAAGCAGTCCCTGCTTTTCTAGGGGCCCTGTACTCAATCGCCAATGAAAAGCACCGTCGGGAAAAAGCAGATAACAGCCTTTTTCAACCATAAAAACTGGACTGCTTTCCCCTTTCAAAAAAAGACATGGGATGCATACAAGGCAGGTAAAAGTGGGCTCATTCATGCCCCCACTGGGACGGGGAAAACTTATGCCGTATGGGCACCCGCCCTGATGGAATGGATAGATGAATATGAAGGCGGACCTCTGCCCAAGCGCCCCCCCAAATTGAGAGTTTTGTGGATTACCCCCCTGAGGGCTCTGGTGGAAGATACCACGCGCTCACTCCAGGAAATGGCCGAAGGGCTCAACCTTCCATGGACTATACAGGCCCGCACCGGAGACACTAAAAATTCCATGAAGGCAAGCCAGCGAAAGAAATTCCCCAGTTGCCTGGTCACCACACCGGAAAGCCTTTCCCTGCTTCTTTCTTACCCAGAAACAAAGGAAGCTTTTAGCGACTTACGAACCATCGTTGTCGATGAATGGCATGAATTGTTATCCAGTAAACGGGGCACTCAAACTGAACTTTGCCTCGCCCGTTTACGTAAGTGGAACCCGGTGCTCAAAAGTTGGGCACTGTCCGCCACCCTGGGCAACCTGGATACTGCCCTATCCGCATTGACCGGCACCCGGGAGGACGGGGTCATCATTAATGGGGACCTGAAGAAAAAATTTGTCGTCCAGACGATTATCCCCAAAAACATGGAAAAATTTCCATGGTCCGGTCATCTGGGCGGACGGTTGGTTGGGGAGGTGGCCAAGCAAATTGAGCGAGCTCAAACCACCTTAGTCTTCACCAATGTACGCTCCCAAACCGAATACTGGCACCATGCCCTTCTTTCCATCCGTCCCGAATGGCAGGAAGTGCTGGGAATACACCATGGCTCTCTTTCGAGGAAAGATCGCACGGAGGTAGAAAACCGATTGCGTGCCGGGACCATAAAAGCAGTGGTCTGTACGAGCAGCTTGGACCTGGGGGTTGATTTTTCTCCGGTTGAACAAGTCATCCAAATCGGGGGTCCCAAAGGCGTGGCCCGATTACTTCAGAGAGCAGGCCGATGCGGACATCAACCGGGAGCTGTAAGTCGAGTTTTCTGCGTGCCCACGCAGGCCATGGAACTTCTGGAGTATGCCGCAGCCAGAAAGGCGATGGAAGAGAAGAAAATGGAAGAGAGAGTTCCTCTGCGGGCTCCCCTCGACCTCTTGGCCCAACACCTAATTACCCTTGCCCTTGCCGGAGGTTTTCAGGCAGATGAAACCTTAGGGGAAATTCGTACTGCTTGGTCATACCGGGATCTTAGCGATGAGGAGTGGGCATGGACCCTCGATTTTATTATTCGTGGAGGAAAAACTCTCAGGGCTTATGATCAGTTTAAACGCGTCGTGGTCACCAATGGCTTGCACCATGTTGAATCTAAAGTGATTGGCCGGTTTCACCGTATGTCTATTGGTACCATTACCAGTGACCCGGCTATAACCGTTAAGTTCAAGACCGGGAAAAGCTTGGGAACGATCGAAGAATCCTTCATTTCCAGAATCAACCCAAAATCAAACTTTTTCTTTGCTGGAAGACTATTAAGACTTGAACGGGTTCGCGATTTGACCGCGGTTGTAAGCCCAGCAAAATCAGGGAAAGGCACCATCCCTGTGTGGGGTGGCGGCAAGTCACCTTTATCCTCCGAACTAGCCAAGGCTGTTCAATACCAGTTGCAAAATGCCAAGGCAGGGAAGTTTAAAAATGAAGAAATCAAAGCCCTTGCCCCTACCCTCCGTTTGCAGAATGAAAAATCCACCCTGCCCTCGCAAAATCAATTTCTGATCGAATGTACTGATACCCGAGAGGGAAGAAACTGGTTTCTCTTTCCTTTTGCAGGGAGGCTAGCCAATGAAGGATTAGCGGCTCTGGTTAGTTTTCGCTTGTCCCGAAAAACGCCCATGACTCTGTCTATGGCCTTTAATGACTACGGGTTTCATCTTTGTTCGGATTCAAAAATTGATATTTCGCCTGAGCAATGGACTGAACTTTTAAACCCGGACCAAGTGGTGGATGAACTGTTGGGTTGTATGAACTTAAGCGAGATGTCGAAAAGACAATTTCGGGAAGTTGCCCGCGTTGCCGGTTTACTCTTTCAGGGTTACCCTGGTGCCCAAAAATCTGCCCGGCAAATACAGGCATCTGGTGGCTTATTTTTTGATGTCTTCGCCAAATATGACCCGGAAAACTTACTCCTTACCCAGTCAAAACGTGAGGTATTGGAAAGACAGCTTGAAATTAAAAGGATCAGCGAAAAGCTAGAGGAAATAAAACAGCAAGAACTCATCGTCCATTACCCTGAAAGACTGACACCCTTTGCATTTCCTCTTTGGGCGGAATCACAACGCACCCGGGTGAGCACAGAATCTTGGAGTGACCGCATAAGTAGAATGGCCAAAGAACTGGAAAACAGAAGCAAATGACCAAACCCGTGGAAATCACCTGGCAAGATGAGGCTTTTCAGTTGCTTCCAGAAAAGGCCTTGTTTTGGGAGAAAGAAAAAACCCTTTTTATTTCCGATCCTCATTTTGGGAAATCAGCAGCCTTCCGAAAAGCGGGAATACCGGTTACGGAAAAAACCACAGAGGACGACATCCATAAGCTTTCGCAAATCATTCATAAAACTAACACCAGAAGACTTATTTTCCTCGGTGATTTAATTCACGCCCGGTCATCCAAAACCCAAGTATTACGGAATCTTCTCTTTTTATGGAGAGAAGAATTTCGCTCTTTAGATCTCCATTTAATTCGGGGAAACCATGACCACAGCGCGGGAGACCCATGGCCTGAGCTTGGCATTCAATGCCATGACGAACCGTGGAGCGAATTCAAGTGGCAATGTCGACACTATCCGCTAGATCACCCACAAATTCCTTATTTTGCAGGCCATCTGCATCCTGGCTATTCTTTGAGAGGAAAAGGAAGAGACCAAATGAGAAGTGCTTGTTTTCAAATCAATGACCATCGTATTATCTTTCCGGCTTTTGGTTCTTTCACCGGGCTGAAAGATATCAAGCCAGAGAAAGGTGATCAACTTTTCCTGACCAACGGGGAAGAAATCATCGCATTACCCGCAACTCATTCATTTGTTCGATCAAAATAAGCCTACCTAAAGCTACTAATTTCAACTTGACTTAAACTCCTTATGTGAAACCCTAGGGGAAGTCGCTAAAACGGCTATTTGAACTATAATTATTATACTATATATTGCTACTATCATGAAAAACTTGCTTTTCATTCTCGGAATTCTTTCCATTGGACTCTTCGCTTCCTGCGGTGGCGGAGCTGCTGACGCAGATTGCTGTGGTGAATGCAGTGGTGATGGAAATCATTCCCACGAAGGTAACGCATCGGAATAACTTTCGAGAATTTACTTTATAAAAGCCCTTACCTTTAATGGTAGGGGCTTTTTTTTGCTTTTTTGCCTAGTCGGGTACACAGCGATAGTGTTTATATAGTTGCATAAGTTTATTCAAGTCCACGAGCCTCATGATAAAATACATGGTGCCAAAGTTACCTACTCTACTCCTCAAAGCAGGAAAACCTTTATATTACCCCGACCACAGAGTGATAAAGAGTCTGCACCCGTTGGAGTTGAGTCTTTTGCCCTGGATCCTCATTACTATTTAGAATTGATGAAACAGGTTGAATCCCTCTATTCAAAAAAAACCAAGTGACCCTTGCCATCAATTTTAGTTTTTAAGATCGTTATGAATGCGACGATTTCTGAATAAGTTTTTAGGTTTCCTCTCCTCGCCCTTTCGGCTTTCTCCCTCATCTAGACCTCTAAATTCCAACCCCAAGTATTCTTTCCAATTCGCCCATTGGTTATTTGGTCGAACACTTGGGCTGATCTGTTTGTTTGCCTTTGCTTCATATTGGATACAAGCAGATGCTCTTATCGGTCCGATGGGGATTAATCCTTGGGAAAAAGACCTGGCGTTGATTGAGGGACTACCTGCCATTCAGGAAAATATAACCAGTAAATGGACATTACGCCCCACTCTGCTCTGGATCCAACCTTTTGCTAACCACGACTTACTTTTTGCAATAGGTACCCTTTCAGCAGTTTTGCTTATGCTTGGAATTATTCCTGCCGTCAGTGCGATTATAGCCTATATTACTTATTTATCCGTTATGGTCGTGGGGGATCCTTTCCTCAGTTTCCAATGGGACATTTTGCTGTTGGAAACATTACTTCTCTCACTTCCATTTCTACCGGTTACACGGCTTCATAAACTTTCACATTGCTACCCTATCTCCACGATTGGACGCTTTCTACTCGTTGCCCTGTTGGCAAAATTAATGCTCGAGTCCGGTCTGGTTAAGTTTACATATTTCGCCGGAGACGGTTCCAATCATTGGCGTGACCTATCTGCCCTTAGCTTTCATTACTGGACGCAACCACTCCCCCACCCGCTTAGTCCATGGGTCCATTCATTACCCAATTGGTTTGATCAGTTTTCATTGTTAGCGATGTATGCCGTTGAACTGCTTTTTCCTTTCTTTCTTTTTCTCCCCGGTACCTGGAGACGAGTGGGTGTCACCGGGCAAATCATTCTACAGGTTGCGATTTTCGTATCAGGTAATTACGGATTTTTCAACCTGCTGACCCTTTGCTTATGCATACCGTTGCTGGACGACCAATTACTACCCTCTTTTCTGCAGAAAAAATTACAAACTACCAAAACATCGCAGAAAAAATCTTTTTTATTATTCAGAGAAGGATTGGCTTGTGTGCTTGCTGTTGTCTTTACCGCTACCACCGTTGGCCACTTACTTAGAGATGCCCAAGGGAATCAACCTGATTCCGATAATCAGTGGACCGTTCCAGGTTGGGTTCAGGATTTGCAAGCCAAAGCCAGACCCTTTCATTGTTTTAATTCTTATGGTCTATTTCGGGTCATGACCACCACAAGGCCGGAAATCATTATTGAGGGAAGTCCAGATGGTAAGGTGTGGGAGACTTATGAATTTGCATGGAAACCAAGTCACGAAAACCAAGCCTTGCGATTTGCAGGCCCTCATATGCCACGAATTGATTGGCAGATGTGGTTTGAGGGACTTAATTTTGAGAATTATGCCAGCCATCCTTTTTCAAGATTTCTCTATGGACGGTTTCTCCAGATGATGCTGGATGGGGAGAGTGATAAGATTTTCTCAAATCTCCCAAAAATTCTTGGACCAGCGGAGTTCCAAGCTATTCAGCAAGCTGAGCCTCGAGTGCAAAACCAATTTCTCTTCAACTACAATCAACTCATGCAATCATTCCTGGCCCGGTCGAAATGGTTTGGTTCTTTTCTTCATGCACTGGGTACAGAGCATGATGATGTACTTGAAAAACTATCGGCCACCAACCCTGTAAGCTTTACCCCTCATTACCTGCGGGTATCACTCAAGCATTTTAAATTCTCAGAAAAAAATGGGCAGGTCTGGAGAACCCAAGATATACCTGATGCAACTTACATTTTTTCCGTGGGTAACCGGACAAAGGTGAAACACGAAAAACCTTGAGCTCAGCTATTTTTTTGACACTACACTTAGAGTTATGAAAAGTTCCTATGAATTAGCGATGGAGAGAATGGGCGAGGATGAAAACCCATTGAGCGATGACCAAAAACAAAAAATTTCTGAAATCGATTCAAAGTATAAAGCAAAGATTGCAGAACGAACTATTTTTTTAGAGAAAAGTGTTCAGGATGCCCTGGCCAAAAACGATCAACATGAGGCAGAACAAGCCCGCAGCATTCTGGCTCAGGAAGTTTCCAAACTGGAGGCAAAAGCAGAATCTGAAAAAGATAGAATACGAAACCTTTAGCTACCAATTTTTGCTCTAGATTTTTTGGGAGTGGACAACTTAAAGCAAATACAGCAATATAAATACTCTCTCAACTCAGATTTAATGTGGTGGGTTCAAGATGAAACCACAACAGTGAATTGTCTCACTCAACCTTTATAAAAAAGCAACATTTGCGTGTAATTCTTCTATTAGAAGCTTTGTTCTTTTTCAAAATGTAGTTCTCAAAAAATATTTTTAAACAACCTTATTCATGGTTGAGTTAATGGATTAGTACTATAACCTTTATATTATAAAATAAATAACATATTACGAATAATTTGAACCTACAGCATTAGGGTTCTTTCGTTCAGTATCCACCGAAAAACAGTCATCCAATGACAGAGAGTCATGAACATTCAGGAAAATTAAATTTAGATAATAAAAACTCAGAAATATTGCAGGTTTTCCACGAAGTCCGTTCTCTTCATGAAGCAAACTTACAGGCAACCAAAGAACGATCGATTTTTATTATTCTACTCTTAATCCTTGGCATCGGCATACTTAGTTACCTATGCTACTATATTTTACAATTTAAGCCTAAAGAAGTGGATGATTTTTTGCAGGCAGGAATTGAAAGCCTAGAAAAAAATGACCAGATTCAACTGCCGCTAAAAGCCAAAACACAGCTTACACAAAACCCAAATTCTCACGCCATTTTTTGGAATGAAAAAAGTCAAACATGGAAAGTGGATGTCAAGGGTGAACATCGCCGCTTAGCTTCGCATAACTTCTTACCGCTGAAAGCCTGGCATGAAATTAGTGACTTGGGTTTCGTCTGGGAAAAAGGGAAATGGAAAAATCCCAAGATACAAGCATCTGATTCTTTATAAAGGGTTCTTTTTATGGAAGAAAAAAACCATCAACTCGCTCCCAACGAAATTCTAAATGAATTGGAGAAAATTGCTTTCAGACATGATCGAAGGTTCAAACTGTTGACTTTTTCAATCTTCTTTCTTGCTACACTTGCTATAGGCATTTCGACCTACACCTTAAACTATTTGCTTCGTTTCGATGCTGAAGAAATTGATACTTTTGTAAGTGGAAACTTGAAGCGTAAAAATGCTAAGGTGGAATATTCCCTTCCTCGTATGGCGTTGGCTTCACTTGCTCAAAGCAAGCAAAAGCTCGCATGGAACCCTAGTCAGGAAAAATGGTTTTTCGAAAATGCCGCCGGAAAACGCGTTGCTTATGATGAAAAATATATCTTGGTTGGCAGTAATCAAATAGGTGAGCTAGAGCGCCAATTTGGCATTACCTGGTATGGAGAACAGTGGATTTTACCACAAGATCTAGGCTACCTTCGAGCTAATTAACAACTGTCCTTTCTGGCAAGAACCGTATCTTCCATTTCTGCTGATGATGCTAGCATAGATTTCATCAATGCAAATTGCGATTTGGCCCTATCCAGGTTGTGTCCTTGATAATGAATCTTGAAGTATTTATCTCCCTCCAAAAAATCAGTCAAAAAGCGAAGGGCAAGTTCATAGGTGATGACAATGGGAGCAATAGGCAAACTTTTGATTTCCCTTTCTGTTAACATTCCTTCGCATCCATTCAAGTACCCCTCAACAATGGAATGAAAGCGGGAAGGCAAAAATTTCACCTTACTTAAATTAGGTTCATCCTCGGATGCAGCGTTTGCGGCGGTACGGACTAAGTCTCCGAAATCATGCAAGGCACATCCCGGCATCACGGTATCCAAGTCGACTACACATATTGCTTTCCCCGTATCTTTATGGAGCAGAACATTGTTAAGCTTGGTATCGTTATGAACCACACGACTGGGAAAGTCAGACCTGTTAATCGCGTCCGTAAGTTGCTTATATTGGGAAAAAGAGTCGACCAACGCATGCACCGTGGACAAACGTTTGACCGGATCTTCTTTAACCAACTCAGCAAAGCGATCAAACCTTTTGCGTGTGTTATGAAAATCCGGAATTGTCTCAACCAAGGAAGGCTGCCCCAAATCGTTTAAATTTGCTTGAAATTGACCAAATGCTTTCGCTGCCTCGAAAGCGTGGCCGTCATGTTCTGGGACATCAAAAGATTTCCCATCTTTAATAAATTTAGTCATTCGCCAATAATCTCCTTCCACATCTTGGTAAAAGGATTGGCCATCAAGTGCAGGAACAAGGGTAAGAACCTCATTGCCATAATTTTGATCAATAGATTTTGAAAGTAAATGGGAGGTCACCCTTTCAAAATTATTCATTAGAGCCCGTGGGTCTTTAAAAACAAAATGGTTAATCCTTTGCAATGTGTAGAGATTGCTTTCGTTCTTATCCCTACAGTTTATTAGATAAGTGTCATTTACATTTCCATTGCCATGCTTTTTAAAGTCGCATACCTCACCCAAAAGACAAAAATGAGGTAGAACTCTTTCAACCTGATTGTTTTTAAGTAATGACAAGTTCCTAATCATTTAAAATTCTTGAATTCGGTCAATAATTGAAAACATATTTTCCTGTAACGAACTTAGGTGAAATCCTGAGGTCATACCTTGTCTTTTTGTACCTCAAAATCGAAACCTAAATGTTTGAATGAAGATGATTGCAGCTTATCAGGGGAAACTTTATAGATAGATCCCCTTTAAAACCAATTACCATCTATGCCTACTTCTACAATTGTTTACACCAAGACGGACGAAGCACCAGCTCTCGCAACTCACTCTCTCCTCCCGATCCTGCAAGCGTTTACTGCCAAGGCTGACATTGAGTATGAACTAAAAGATATATCTCTTGCAGCTCGTATCCTGGCTCACTTCCCTGAACATTTATCAAGCGATCAACGCACACCTGATGCACTTGCAGAACTAGGGGAACTTGCAACTCAACCCCAAGCCAACATCATCAAGCTTCCAAACATAAGTGCTTCCATCCCTCAACTTCAGGAAGCGATTAAAGAACTGCAGGCAAAAGGCTACAAAGTACCCGATTTCCCCTCAGACCCCAAAACCGAAGATGAAAAAAAAGTTCGGTCAACCTACGCAAAGGTACTTGGTTCAGCGGTAAACCCTGTCTTACGTGAAGGAAATTCGGACAGAAGAGTCGCTCAACCCGTAAAAGAATATGCCCAGAAAAACCCACACTCCATG
>CBFIFQ010000077.1:0-9420 GCA_965661905.1 Opitutales bacterium | reverse complement strand
AATAAACATCTTCCTCTTGGTAATCAAAAACATACTTATGAGTAGTCGCGGTGTAGACCATATATCCACCAGAAGTGTGCATCACCCCCTTGGGTTGTCCAGTGGAACCAGAGGTGTAAAGCACGAACAAGGGGTCCTCGGCATCCAGTTCCTCACAGGGACAGTCAGGTGAAGCGGTCGCCATCACTTCATCCCACCAATGATCCCGGCTATCTTTCATCTCACAGGAGATACCTGCCTCCTCGCCTACCCTTCGAACCACAATACAAGTTTCTACCGGTTCTCCCATTCGCTCCGATGCATTCGCCATCGCCTGATCGGCATTCGGCTTCATGGGGATTGCCTTTGCCCCTCGAAATGTACCATTGGCAGTAATCAGGGTTTTGCATTTTGAATCCACGATGCGGTCGGCCAAAGCTTCGGCAGAGAAACCGCCAAAAACAACTGAATGCACAGCTCCAATACGGGCACAGGCAAGCATGGCCACCGCAGCTTCTGGAACCATTGGCATGTAGATCGACACCCGATCCCCTTTCTGAACTCCTCGACTTTTTAATACATTGGCAAACTTGGAAACCTGCTCGTGTAACTGCGTGTAGGTAATGGTTGCATCTTCCCCGGGTTCATTTCCTTCCCAAATGATAGCTGTTTTATCACCACGGGTAGGGAGATGGCGGTCCACACAGTTATAGCAAACATTGGTCTTGGCTCCCTTAAACCATTCGATGGAAATCGGTCCATTTCTCCGGTCGTAATTAAACTCACGCACTTTATCCCACCTAGAGAACCAATGGAAATCATCGGCAACTTCTGCCCAAAAAGTTTCCGGATCATGAATACTCTTTTTGTACATATTATGATATTCATCCATGTTTTTGAGGTGAGCATTGAATGAAGCGGAAGCAGGAGGGTGTATAAGTTCGTTGGAGTCAGACATAGGAAAATAGTAGTTAACAAATTTGCGAAAAATTAAAGTTAGGAAATTGCCCAAAGCTTGTCGATGCGCTTTTCATAGTTACTTGTCATGTTAACTTCTGAACTAGAATACAGCCTGCCTCCTGACCGGATCGCACAATCCCCAAGTGAGAGTCGCGATCAGTCACGCTTGCTTCTGTTTGACCGCAATAGCCAAGGTATTTCTCATCATTTTTTTCATGAACTCCCGAGCCTGCTACCTCCAAACCGATCCATTTTCCGTAACGATGTCTCGGTGCTTAAAGCCAGGTTAACCGGACACCGCCCGACTGGAGGGAAAGTAGAGTGCCTGCTTCTGCGACCTGATCTGACAAAGGAAAATCGATGGCGTTGCCTCCTCAAGCCTGGAGGCAAGACAGCCAAAGCTAAAGTTTTTGGAATCGAGGGCGAATACCAGGCTCAGGTCATTGAAAGCTTTGCTTCGGGGGAGTACCTCATCGAATTTGAACTTTTCAATGACCCGGACCCTGCAGCCCTGGCTCAGCGCTTAGGTTCCCTACCCTTACCCCCTTATGTACGGCGACCTGCAGGTAAGGAAGACGAGAAAAGATATCAAACGGTCTATGCCAAAAAGGAAAGATGCTCGGCAGTGGCCGCACCTACGGCCGGGCTTCACTTCACATCCGCAATTTTAAATCAACTGCAGTCAGATGGACATGCCATCCATGACCTTACACTATCTGTTGGTTTGGGTACCTTTCGCCCGATTGAGACCGAAAAAGTGGAAGATCATCCTATGCACAGCGAAGAATACTTTTTGCCTCCCCACACCAAGTCTGAGCTAAGGAATCCTACGGCTAATAAAGTAGCAATCGGCACCACATGCGTTCGAGCGATTGAACACTACCTGGCGACCGATGACCCGGACCTGACATCACCCACCCGTGCCGAAGCCCAGCTTTTTATTCGTCCCCCCTACTCTTTTTTGGGCGTTGATCACTTGCTGACCAACTTTCACCTACCCGGTTCCACCCTGCTTTGCCTGGTTGCCGCCTTCCTGTCTCCCGGCAGACCGGATGGGCTGCCCTTACTTAAAGAAATCTACGCCGAGGCGATTGCCAAAGACTACCGCTTTTTTTCATACGGGGATGCGATGTTGATTGTGTAACTAGCAAAGTCCTGTATTAAAATAGAAATGAAAACCATTTTCATTATCTTTCCTCTTGTGTTTTTCATAGCCCGGGGAAATTCATTCACCATCTCAAACAGCCTACCCGATGATTTGCAGAGTGCTTCCCATGTATTCACCAAATCAGTTGAAGTGTTTGGCCTACGGGTACTTGCCACCGACTCGGTTCCCGACATAAAAGTTCTTCATACCGCAAATGTTTTGGCTGAATACCTGGATAATGATGAAAATGGTTCGGTCGATCAGCCCGAGGTACTAAACAAATTGCTCGGTGATTCAACGAATGAAACCGCCACCATGGTCCTTTTCGCCTCCGAAAGTGAACAGGAATCATACGGAGACTCCCTGGAAACAATAATCCAGGTTCTTCCCAGGAGCCAAAACCTTTTCGCGGACGAGATTTTCGAGGGCGGTAGTTTGGGCTACGACCGCGATGCCACCCTTGAAGAAGTTCTTCACCTAGTCACGCACTTGGGATGGAATGAAGCATTTCCTGAAGTCTGGGGAGAAAACAAAGACTCACCAGTGGCGAATGCTATGGACTTAGCTCGCGGAGGCTATTTTGAAAACATTCCCGCTCTGTACCCTGAGGGTGCATGGTACACCTATTACGACGAAACATCTGATTACCCAACCCAGATTACCGAGTATGTCTATTGGGCAACTACCACCTACCTTGGAGGGCAAAACTGGCCTGAGCGAAACCACTCAAATTACAGCAACGAGTGGAGCCCTTACACCAAGGAAATGCTCCTGGAAACCGATCCTGCAATTGTCAGCCTCATGACATCAGACGCTTACCATTTTCCCATTTCAAAATTGCCAGATGGTAATTATTCGGTTGCGGACAACCCTACAAATATCTCTGCCATTCTTCCAAACTCCACCTATTTAGGATCAGATAATTGGTATGAAAGCTCTTGGATGGGAGTCTATTTTGAATCTTCCAACTTCTGGCTTTACCATGCAAATCTCGGATGGATGTTTATTCCATCCTCCAACACGGAAAATTTTTGGATGTATCACGATGACCTACAGTGGCTTTGGACCACTTCAACCATTTACCCGTGGATCTATGTTAATGAAATCAAAGGCTGGCGTTACTATCTCCCGCAGCTTGGGTTTTACAGTGCAGATGCCAAAACATGGTCTTCTCCATCCGAATTGCTTGCCGAGTTTAGTCAGAACGATTCCGGTGCCTACACTTCCGCGCATTATTCGAGTGGCGCCATCACTCCCAATGCAAACATATCTGGATGGTTCGATCGCTCCCTGGAAATCAATGGACTCCAACTCTTTATAGCTGGTGCCGTTGGGGGCCAACAAGCTATCCCGGAAGAATGGGCCAAAAAAATAGCCCAGACTGTCAAATTACTAACCGATCCCAACAGCGATGGAATCGATATTCCATCCCAGGAAAGAATGATTCAAGTTCTCCAAGGAGCATCTGGGACTTGGCATGAAGGGTATCCTGCTGCTCAGAGATTAGCCTATGGTGGAGGTAGCGATTACTCTCCAAATCCTCTCACAGATAGTGGGATTGAATCATACAACGGCTACCGAAACCTGGATAATTACATGATGAACGACATGGTATGGTATCGAAACAGCAGTGACGGAGAGGTGAACAATGTTGGCGATTATGATATTGCCGAGGTACTGGAGCATCTAATGCATACGATTCATCTGTACGGTGTGCCGGGAGCAGTGACCGGATCCCAAAACGCACTTCAATGGGATGGGGAATTTCACAGCGGATGGCAAACCAGTGAACTCTATGCTGCCATGAATGAAGCAGTTAACAATGGGGTGTTCAGCTTAAAGGACTATGGAGATGAAAATATTAATAACCCGGACACCTACAGCGTTGCCGCCAAGGAATATCTTTATCTTCTCAATTTTGGCATGTGGGAATATGGACAGGAATTTTGGGAAAATGGAAGCCTTGCCCCGGAGTGGGATGATAAGGCAAGAACACCTTCCGGGGTGCAGCAACACAACCCATTAGGCTATGCCCTTTTTAATAACTACCTAAAACCCGTGCTTTCCAAGCCTATCCTGAGTGATCTACGCACAATTTTTCAGGATAATGACGCGGGGGTATCAGGGTACGAGGCAGATACGGACTAAAGGTGGGAACCTCGGCTTTGTAAACTGCCCTGATACGCAACTATTTGGAGGAAACTCGTTCCTTCAACTGCTTCAGTAAAAGATTCAGTTCCGGCATATTCACACCCTTGTTTTGCCCTCGTTTTAAAGCTTCCGCCCAGATTGCATTAAGTTCGACTGGTTTTCCCTCCAAGAAATCAAGCAGACTGGATGGCTTGTACGGTCCCATTGGTTCTGTAAGCTCAAATTGTCGTTCAATAAAAGAGTCTTCGATCTCGATCCCATAAGCCGCCGCTGCTTTCTGCACTTCAAGCATCAGGGCACGGGCTCGGCGGGTTAGGTCCTGGTCAGCAAGAATTAAATCGGTGGTGATGCCACCTCCGGCGATCGCCAACCCATTAAAGGGGACATTCCAACAGAGTTTTCTCCACAAAGCTTCGTCCAATGAATCAACGCATCGCACCCGAACCCCGGAATTTTTAAAGGCTTGAACCATTTGAAGACAATCTTCATCCATCCTTTGCCCAAACTGCCCAAACTGAACATAGCCCGGCAAAAGACTTTCGATTACATTGGGAGATGTACGGTTAATACAGGTGAAACAAAGGCCGGCTAAAATTGTTCTCTTGACTCCATACTGGTTGGCTAAATTTTCCACATTCCCCATTCCGTTTTGCAAGGTAAGAAACTTTGTCTTTTCCCCTACAAGAGCAGTCAGCCCTTTTTGCAAGTCTCGGTTTGCAGTTGCCTTGCTGGCGATAATTACCCACTCACATTCTCCTATCGATTCAGCCCTTCTGTAAGGTTGAAGGTTTTGAACCTGAGATTTCTTTGAATTCTCGGTATGATGAACAAGCCATAGGCCATTGGCCTTGACTGATTGATAAGTGCTCCGAAATAAGAAACGGATATCAAAGCCAGCTTGGGCTAGCATTGCTCCGTAGTACCCACCCACAGCACCCGGGCCCACCAATGCAGTTTTACCAATAGCCATTGATCAGAAAAACCTTACCGCCGCAAAGGGGGCACCAAAGTATTGAGGGGCTCACCGGCAAGATCCGGGTAGTCCAATGTATAATGAAGCCCCCGGCTTTCTTTACGGTTTAATGCGGAGCGCACGATCAGCTCGGCGACGCAGACTAAATTGCGCAACTCCAAAAGCGGCAGGTCCACTTTTGCATTCCAGTAGTATTCATTGATCTCTCTCTCGAGATTAAGAAGTCGAGACTGGGCCCGCTCCAATCGTTTGGTCGAACGGACAATTCCCACATAATCCCACATCGCACGCTTGAGTTCTTCCAGGTTATGGGAAAGCACAACCCTTTCATCCGAAGCCGGCACATCCCCGTCGACCCAATCAGGTAGTTTTACTTTATCCTTTTTACGAGACTCTAAAAAAGCACATACCGTTTCGGCCCCACGGTGGGCCATAACCACGGCCTCCAATAAAGAATTACTGGCCAGGCGGTTGGCACCATGCAGCCCGGTGCAGGCGACCTCACCGCAGGCAAAAAGTCCATTCAGCTTCGTCGAGCAGTCAATTTCAGTGGGAATGCCTCCACAGGAATAATGAGCGGCCGGCACCACGGGTATAGGGCTCACAACCGCATCAATCCCACGCTTTAAGCAATTCTCATAAACATTGGGAAAACGAGAAGGGAAATCTTCCTTCATCCCCGGCGTATCAAGACGAACAAAAGGAGACCCCGAACGTTTCATTTCGCGATCAATTGCCCTGGCCACCACATCACGCGGAGCTAAGTCCGCAAGAGGGTGATATTTCTTGAGAAAAGGTTTCCCTTTCGAATCAATGAGTTTTACACCCTCTCCTCTCACGGCTTCCGTGATTAAAAAACGATCGCCGTCGGTGGAGTGAAGGGTCGTAGGGTGAAACTGAATAAACTCCAAATTCATCGCCGGTAATCCAGCCCGGGAAGCCATGGCCACCCCGTCTCCGGTGGCGATAGATGGGTTGGTGGTGTACAGATAAGTCTGCCCGGCCCCGCCTGTCGCCAATAAAACCACCGGTGCTGAAACAGTAAGCACTTTGGAGCGGTTGGCATCATACAGGTAAAGCCCTAAGACCCGGTCTCTACTGCCTGCAACTTTTACTCCAAGCTTTCGGGCCTTTTGGGCAGTGATTAAATCAATGGCAAAGCAATGCTCAAACAAAGTGACATCTTGCTTGGCAATGTTAGCCAATAATGCTTCCTCGATGGCTTTCCCTGTCACATCCTTCACATGCAAAACACGCCGCTTGCTGTGCCCGCCTTCTTTCCCGAGGGAAATTCTCCCGTCATCCAAACTGGAAAAAGAAACACCTAAATCCACGAGATCTTGAATCCGGGAAGGTCCATCACGCAAAATATCCCGCACCACTTCTGGATCACAGAGCCCATCCCCCGCCTCCAGGGTATCCTCTACATGCTTTTCGAGGTCATCCCCGGCCGATGTAACTGCAGCAATCCCACCTTGGGCATAATTGGTATTGGACTCAGCCTTGTCTTTTTTTGTAAAAATAGCCACCCGATAGCCTGCTTGGGCAACCTTTAAAGCAAAGCTGAGACCGGCAATACCGCTCCCCACAATCACTAGGTCATATTCAGGCCTGACTCGTTTATTCATCCCAGCAATCTGTTGTCAATCAAACGGATCGAGTCTACCCAGGCAGCGACCACAAGCATGGATCGTCCAGGTTCTATTTCATTTTCCAACTCCATGGTTTCTCGATTGACCACCTCAGCATAATTAACCCGGAGAAGGCTACCCTCCCGGAGAACGGTCATCACCTCCGCTTTGACCCGGTCCACATTTCGAACCCCCTTTTCCTTCACCAGGGACTTCCCTGCCAGTAGTGACTGATTGATCAAGAGAGCATCCTTTCTTTGCCTTTCATTCAGGTAAGTGTTGCGGGAACTCATAGCTAAGCCGTCCGGTTCTCGCAAAGTGGGCCCGATCACCACCTCAATGGGTAAATGAAGGTCCCGAATCATTCTCTTGAGTACTACAACTTGCTGGGCATCCTTCTGCCCCAAGGCAACCCATTGGGGCCGGCACAAATTAAAAAGCTTGGCGCATATCGTGGTCACGCCTTTGAAGTGAGTCGGGCGAGCCTGCCCACAAAGTCCAGAACTTACTTTTTCCTCCCCCACAAAAGTGCTGGCATCCGGGGGATAAATATCTTCAATTGAAGGAGCAAAGACAAGGTCCACCTTTCGGCTTTCACAAAGAGCCAGATCACGCTCCATATCGCGAGGATATTTTTCTAAATCTTCCCCCACTCCAAATTGGGTGGGGTTAACAAAGATTGACACGATAAGTTGATCAGACTGCTCGCGGATTAAATCAATCAAAGACAAATGCCCCTCATGTAAATACCCCATGGTCGGGACAAAGCCGACTTTCACACCGGCTTTTTCCCATGCCAAGGCTTGGGTTTGCATTTCCTGGGGTGATGAGATGATCCTCATTTTACTGAACTAAAATTAT
Organism: Opitutales bacterium; assembly: GCA_965661905.1. Classification (GTDB taxonomy): domain Bacteria; phylum Verrucomicrobiota; class Verrucomicrobiia; order Opitutales; family Seribacteraceae; genus Seribacter. The sequence continues at coordinate 1,718 of CBFIFQ010000077.1, read as the reverse complement.
CTTTCTCTAATAAGACTTGGCAAGCACGACCCGACCTGGGCTGGGATTGCCGCTAAAGATACAGACTCCCGGTTCACCTCCGTCTTCGGGTATGCAACGTACGGTGACCTTGAGGTCATTTTTTAATGCCTCCTCCCACTGTGGGTCTCGATCCCAGTGCACCCAGGCAAATCCACCATGTATTTCCGGTTTTGATTTATTGCCGGGGGTAAAAAAGCTGTAAAGTTCATCCTTATCATTTATTTCCCGGGAATGCTCCTCTCGAAAACCTAAAGCCCGGGAATAAAGAGTCTGCTGCATTTGCTCCAAAATCTTAGGTATGTTAAGAATTAAATCGTCTCGTTTCATGCCCTCCCGTTGAGCACCCAAATCACGACGGCCCACAAACACCGATGCATTTTCTAAATCTCTTGGCCCAATTTCAATGGTCAACGGGATCCCTTTTTTCACCCACTGCCAATATTTTTCTCCACCCCTCAGATCCCGGTCATCAATATCAACACGAATGGGACTGCCTGCAAAAGATTGATCCCTCAACTCTTTGGCCAAGGCATGGCAGGCATCAAGAACCTGCCCCCTGGTTTCTTCTTTAGGGGTCACCGGTAGAATGACTGCATGAGTGGGGGAAACCTTTGGAGGAACGATTAAGCCATCATCATCCGCATGCGTCATAATCATTCCCCCGATCAATCGGGTTGAGACCCCCCAGGAAGTGGTCCAGCCAAATTCTTCTTTCCCTTCAGTACCTTGAAATTTTATGCCACAAGCCTTGGAAAAGTTTTGCCCCAGGAAGTGGGAAGTCCCCGCCTGCAAAGCCTTTCGGTCTTGCATCATGGCCTCAATGCACAAAGTAGACTCTGCTCCGGGAAAACGCTCCGACTCGGTTTTCTCCCCCCGCAGTACCGGCATTGCCAACCAATTTTCCGCAAAGTCTGCATATGTCCGGAGCATCCGCTCGGTTTCCTCCACTGCTTCCTCAGCAGTGGCATGAACGGTATGGCCCTCCTGCCATAAAAACTCAGCAGTCCGCAAAAAGAGACGGGGTCTCATTTCCCACCGAACCACATTGGCCCACTGGTTGATAAGCAGAGGGAGATCCCGGTAGGACTGAACCCAGCGGGCAAACAATTCACCAATAATTGTTTCCGATGTGGGCCGTACGATCAAGGGCTCATCCAATTCACCAGCGGGCTGCAGAATACCATCCTCGTCGGCCTCAAGCCTGGAATGGGTAACCACAGCACACTCCTTGGCAAACCCGTCCACATGCTCGGCTTCACGCTGGAGAAAACTTTTGGGGATGAATAAGGGAAAGTATGCATTCTTATGCCCGGTCTCTTTGAACATGGCATCAAGGGCATCTCTTATATTTTCCCAGATTCCATACCCCCATGGCTTGATAACCATGCAGCCACGGACAGGAGTATTCTCTGCCAAGTCTGCCGCCTTGACTACTTGTTGGTACCACTCGGGGTAGTTTTCCTCACGAGTTGGTGAAATTGCATTTTTTGGCTTACCCATAATATAAAAAAATCCTTCTATCGAAATTAGTCCTTAATTGCGAGTCACAAGAAAGCACCAATCTAATCAAGCACATCAAAGAATTTTGACAAAATACAGGGAAAGGGCATGATCTTCTCTTAAATCCCGGGGATAGTTTTAGACTTTTTACTTCCAGGTAGTGACTCCTTTTACGAGAAGTAAATTGGAGTAGATTC
>CBFIFQ010000076.1:0-9572 GCA_965661905.1 Opitutales bacterium | reverse complement strand
TCTAGGGTTAGCTTGAACCTCTTCCTTCGTTGGAAATATTGCCTTTGATTGAATCAACTCCCCATATGAAGTTCTTTCTTCTATCAGCCTAGAGTCTCCACGGTGCTCAGGTCGGCCGGCCATTTTTCGCATAAACCTTTTTACCATTCTATCCTCTAATGAGTGGAAGGATATCACTGCCAGAACCCCGCCGGGCTTCAAGCCCCTGAATGCTTTAGGTAAGGTTAAAGCCAAGGCCTCTAATTCACCGTTGATTGCAATTCTAATACCTTGAAATGTCTTGGTAGCCGGATGAATCCTTTGACGCGAACGGTGCCCGCCAACCGCAGAAGCTACCAACTCCGCTGCACTCATAGTGCGGGAAAGAACCCCGGTTCCACGCGCATTAATGATGGCATTTACCACACGATTCCACCTGCGCTCCTCACCATACTCCCTAACTGCCCTGACTAAGCTTTCCCGCGATGCTGTCTCAAGAAACTCAGCTGCACTCTGCCCTACCCTGGGATTGAGACGCATATCAATGGGAGCATCCAACCGAAAAGAAAAGCCTTTCGTCGGCTCCATGAGCTGAAAGGATGAAATACCAAGATCCATGAGCACCCCATCGAATTCCCCTTCCGAGGAAACTTGATCAAACTCAATAAAAGATCGGTCCTCGAAACGAAAACGGTCACCAAACTCATCAGAAACCGGCAAGCTGCGATCGGTTGCATCCGGATCGCAATCCATAGCCATCAGCGTGTTCTCAGTGTTTAGCTCGAGGATTGCCCTACTATGACCGCCGCCACCAAATGTTAAATCGGCAAAATGACCACCCTGGCTCGGAGCCAAAAACTCCATACATTCATCGAGTAATACCGGGATATGACTCACCGCAGATGGAGAGCAAACAAATTCAACCGCACCACAATACATCACACCACCCCCCATTTGCGTTTCTAAAAAAAGAAGCGCAAGGGAGCCGGGCAAGAAATGAACTCATTCCCCTTCGTCGGACGACCACCCTAAAAGTCATCCCTAACAAGTTCATAATCCTCATAACCCCAACTCCCTCATCGCATCAAAAATGTTCCTTTGGTCTGCAGACTCTCTTTTCGAATACTGATCCTCCGACCAGATCGCAAAAGCTGAAAAGTTCCCAACCAACACAGCCTTTTTCTTGATCCCTGCATGCTCCAGCAATTTGTCGTTCAAGTTGATTCGACCTTGCTTGTCGCAACCAAAGGAGTGCGCCTTGGAAAAAAGCTCCATCAAAAGAGCCTGTGTCCGCGTATCGCTGAAGCTCGCTTCCGCGACCTTCTCCTCTAATCGAGCCACCATTTTCGGTGGATAAACGGTAATGTAGCCTCCTGGATTCGGAAGGGCGAGATAAGTGCTTTCTCCGCCTGAAATCCTCCATTTTGAGGGAATTGTCAACCGGCCCTTGGGGTCTAGGGCATGAGTAAACTCTCCGACAAAGAATGTTGTTCCGCTTTCCGACATCCTCCTTCTCCATTTAACCTATTTTTACCATTACGCACCACTCTTACCCATTTTAACCCACCAGCGTCAAGTAGTATTTTAATTTTTTCCAAAAAAAATTTAGTTTTGGCTCCACAATCCAGCATTGCAGTGACCTGAGTCCTCCTGTTTTTTGAGTGGCAACATGAAGAAAATCAGGAAAATGCGTTTAGACGAGTTGCTGGTGGAGCAAAACCACTGCGAAAGCAGATCCAAAGCAAAGGCATTAATCCTTGCAGGTCAGGTATGGAAAGAGACAGAAAGACTCGATAAAGCGAGTCAGTCTCTCCCCACCGACACAAAGCTCCAAGTAAAAGCTCCGCTTAAATATGTAGGCAGGGGTGGGCTGAAGATGGAAAACTTTTTAAAGGAGACCCAGATTAATCCCTCGGGCTTGCCCATCCTCGACCTCGGAGCTTCGACCGGAGGCTTTACTGATTGCCTTCTACAAATGGGGGCAAAACAGGCAACCTGTGTAGATGTGGGTCATGGCCAACTTCATTATAAGCTAAGAACAGACCCAAGAGTTCAGAATTTTGAAAAAATGAACCTTCGCCACCTCAACCAAGATGACCTGGAAGGGGCACCCTTCCCTCTTGTGGTCATGGACTTGTCTTTTATATCTCTTCAAAAAGTGCTACCCCAAGCATGGAATTTTGTGGCCAAATCCGGGATTTTAATCTCTTTGGTCAAACCCCAGTTTGAATGTACGCGGGCAGAAGCTTCTGAATCCAAAGGGGTAATTCGCTCCCAAGAAACCCAGCTGAGAGTAAAAGACGAAATCCTAGCTTTCTCTCAGGAGAAATTGCCTGGATGCTCCCTGCTTTATGACCTCGAGGCAACCCCGCGGGGAACAGATGGAAACTTGGAGTTTTTCCTGGCCTGGGAAAACAAATAGGGGGGGAACTTTATTTACCAAGACCGGATGCGATCAAATTATCCAAAAGTAAACTACGAGTAATCTCCGCTCTCGAATATTCTAAATCCCGAACCCGATTTTGGAGCTGCTCCTGGTCAGGTGTTTGATTTCGGAGGGTATAAACTCCAGTAAGACGAACAAACAGGGCACTATCTTCAGTCCTCTCCTGCTCGACCCACTGCCCATCAGGTTCTAGTGAATCAACGACCTCAAGGAGTTGATTCGTGAGCAGTCTTTGCTTACTCACTTCACTCTGGGAATCCCGGAGAGCTTTTATTTCCTTATCAAGAACAGGTTTCCGGGCAATTTGCGATTTTGTGGCATTCTTGTCGCCTTCCGCGGATGTGATCTCATTTTTTTCATCCTGAAGTTTCCGTAATTGATTCCTGATCTTCGAAGCTTTAGCGTCGAAGGAAGCACGAATTGCTTGGGCACTTTTCGCCTCAACCGAGACCTTTTTACCAGTAGAAAAGGAAGTTTCAGGCTTTTCCAGTTTTTTGAACTGCTTATCTACCCAGTTTGAAAAAGCACTGACCTTTACTTTTTTCACATACTCGCGGTAGAGAAGGCCAAAATTTGCTTTCTCAAATACACCAGGATTCTCGGTGGTCTTGCGATCTAGAATAAAGACTGCGTAGCCCTTTTGGGTTTTTCGTATGGAGCGAGTGAAAAACCTTTTCTCAGTAAGAGCCTCTACTTCCTCAAGTGGATTCCGGTTCGCTTTTCGCTCACTTTCCCGAGTTTGTAATCCCAAGACACGTGCCTGAACCGGCATATCTTTGCTTGAAAACGCAATACGTTTCAACTTCCCACCGGATTCATCCAGGATGTCCTTTAATTCTTTTGAGCGTCGGATATCCTCGAAGCTTCCATAGTTAGAAAGCAAGCGGTCACTTGAAGAATTAATGGTTTCCAAAAATTTAAGAGCCGATTCCTGAGCCAATTCGGTTGCCTCCCGGTCCGCATCTAATTTATCTCCCTCCAAAATTCGCTTCCTCACCTCATCCTTCACATCCTCATACACTACCGCAGAGGCCGTTGCCTGATTGGAATCGCTACCGAATGGCTTAAGGGAACCAATTGCCTCATTGCCAGCGGTTCCGTTTTCATCAACCCCGCGCTCGCCCTCAGGTCCCTTGGTCCCCTGTCCCTTGGGCAGGGCGTCCACAGAGGGTGCTTCGGGTAGAGGTTCAAAAAGCATTTTGTTCCTTTCAAAGTAAGATCGCATCCTCGCTTCATCAGGTTCAGGAAATGGGGTGTAGAAATCATCCGATTCAAAGGCAACCACCGTGGCAAAAGTTTGAGCAGGCTCCACAAAAAGAGAGTCTAGTTTAACTTCTTCATGAAATGACTTCAGTTTAGCCTCTAACGAGTAATCGACGGCAATGGCTTTACCCTCGGAGCTGAAGGCTGGCTTTTTTAGAGAGAAAGCACCGCTTTCTGCGGACAAAGAAAGTGAATCTTTAGACAAACGGCTTTTCAGCTTTAACTTAGCGGCGGTGATCTTTTGGCTGAGATTCCGCAAAGTGCCTTGTATGTTTTGGCCGACGGCGACAAAATAATTGGTGCCGTTTTTGTCCTTGGGGCTAGCGACAAATTCAAAACTGGCTTTGTTTCTGCCCAGATCAATACTCAGCTTATTCCCAGGTTCAGGGTTAGACTGGAGCTGAACCGAAAACAAAACAGGCTCCTGGAAGTTGAAATCTTGCGAGGAAAGAGAGATAGCTTCAGCATCCCATGCGAATTGATCACGGTGCATTTCGATCTCACCCTCCGCATCCAGGGTGTAGCCTGCCTGGGTAAATGAACGGTCCACTTGATGGGAACGGTAGTGAGAGTATAAAATTGCATCTACATCTCGGGGTGCTACGCCCCGGTACCTCGCAATGTTGGTGAATGCGGTGCTGCGATTTTCGTCCGCTTCCAGCATAGGGTTCAGTTGAGTCAAAAACTGGTGATAATAGGAATTGATTGCCGGATGATTGACATCTAAAGGCATGAAACCCATGCCGTCTGCCAAGCTGTCCATAATCAGCTTTGCCCGGATCGAAGATTCCGAGAATTCAAAGTCATAGTTGCCGCTCCTTGCGATTGCCATCACCTTGACGGCATCCGGAAAATTACGCCAGGACTGCATGTAACCAAACATATTTTGTAAAGCTTCTTGGTCTATTTTATCGCGATTTTCCGGTTGGTACGCTGCCCGTAACTGGTTTTGCAAGTCCTGAAAATAACGGGCATCCGCTTTTTCAAGCACTGCACGGGTGGGTGGCAATACTGCCCCCAAATCGGCCGCAACCTGGTTGCTGACCTGAAGAACCCGGCGCTCTTCAGGATCATTTAAGTCTGTACCATAAAACTCCTGGGTCTCACGGTTGGGATCTGGGAAAAAGTCGAAAACTGAAGTTCCCTGGGATAGGTAAAGAACAAAGGATACCCCCACTACGATAAGAAGGAAAAAGAAAAAGGGGCGCCCCCTTTTGGCAGTAAAATTTTGAAGAGCTGTAATCATGAATGGAAAAGAATAAAGGGAGTGATGATGCCGAACTTTGGCAAGACGTCAAACCTTAGACCATGGGGTAATGCGGGCTACTTTTTCCTCTTGAGCTTGGGGTTATCATCAAAAATCAAGGAACTCATCCAACTCTGTCGCTTGGTTCCGTCTTTTTTCAAGAACGGCCTGGTGAGGACGATTTTTTTGAGAACCAGGTCATCCTTGCCAGCATCCCACTCAAGGAAATATTTATAAGTTTCCAGTGAATCTGAGTCTTTATTATCCTTGGCCGCCGGCAGCTTGGTGATCACCACAAAGCCCTGCCCTGCCTGCCTCCATTCCCCAGCGAGAAAGGATTGGGTGGCACCTCCTTTGACAAACGCATCTCCGCCCTTGGTCATTTTAATTTCCAGAGGGTAGGAAGATTTCCTCGATATCCCAGCATTTCTCATCAATAAAATCGGTGAACCATCCTCATTGCTCAATCCCTCCTTCGTTTGAAATGCAAAGCGCACTCCTCTTTTTATCAGGTAGTATTCTGAAGGGGATTTATCATCATCAAATCGAATCACCCGCTCCCCATCACCGACTTCCCAGGTGCCGGAGCGAGTAACAGCCTTGAGTTGGGGATGCACAAATGTCATCTCGGCAAGCATACCTTTAGGGGTTTGCCGCAAAATCAACTCTATCGGGCTTTCATCTTTGGCCGAAATATATTTTCCCTGGAAAACCTCATGCACCCAGTCTTTGATTTCCCCACTGTACACACCGTCGGGAGATTGGTTAGTGCACGAGAAAAAAAGTAAAAGAAACGGAAATAATAAAGGCAACCTTGCAAGCCCAGCCCAGAAAGGATTCATAGCATTACTGATAAGGGTTGGTTTTCAGAAGTTCAATCCTTTCCTCTTTGTTGGGCTTCAATTTTTTTCGTCTCCCGCAAATAGATCCATGAGGCAAGCAGAAAACCAACCGCAAAAAAGAATGCCCAATTCCGGCTTTTAGAGCCTTGATTAATAAAAGCCAATTCAGCTGGCTTAATCTGCTGTTTTCCGGAAAATCTCTCCACAGGAAAGAGACGGGGAGCACCACCACCACGGCGTCCGGGTTTATACTCATTGCGATCATCAACTCTCTTCACCAGGATCAATGCCTCTCGGGATTGATCAAAGCGGAGATAATCCTGCCAGTTATGGTAGTCATCCGGGCTGGTTTTTCCTGTTCCGATAAATTGCCAAAGTTTTTTATCCCCTTCCTCCTCAGGGTTAATTTTAAATTTCCGGAAGCTTAATTTAAAAAGATCCTCTTCCTTCTCCCATTCCCCAACCACATCCTGACCACCCTTGTGATCGTCATCGTACGCAGCGGGAACGATTCCCCACGCCTGACCGCTGAAGATACCGGCCCCCAATTGATAACTGTCCAGTATACCATCCATGGAATATTCGGTCCAAGGCGAGGGGCGAAAATAATTATAGGTCATGGAAACCAAAGATAGAAACAAACAAATCCCCCCGACAAAAGCAGTCATATTACGGCGGAAACGCAGGCTATCTATTTTCTCCTTGTAGTTCCACTCCTCCTCTCTTTTTAACCTGATCTCTTCAGGGTCCACAACCGCAGATTTCTTTTCATCCTCTACCCGCAGACCGTATTGCGATACATCCACCATGCCAGGCAGGGCCTGCATCGAATGAGCAACGGAAGAGAACCCCAAGACTGAAGACGCCTGCCCTGCCCAAACCATCCACTCCTGCCAGGCTGCATCTTGTTGTAAGCCTTTTTTTTCCACCACCCAATGCACAATTCTGCCCAAGCCCCCGAGGTCCCATTTTTCATCCGGGGTATCGGTTGGGGATGCTTCTTGTGGACGAAATTTTGAAGTTTCGGCCAGCGAGTCCTGAACATTTAGGTTCATACCTCCCCCTTGACCTTCGGTCTCCTCTTGGCTCATGGCTGCAAAAGACATCAATTTCCACAAGCCAAACTCGGTGACCCAAGCCTTTACCTGGCCCTGATCATTCCATTCCAAAAGAATATTTCGAGGCTTCAAATTGCCATGAACCACCCCGCCCAGGTGGGCACGGTGCAGGGCCTGATGCAGGCAAATCATAATCTGCAGCAAAACATCAGGAGTTATTTTTTGAGAGTCGTGTTCTAGGAAATCGGCCAAGGAACGAAGCCAAACCTCTTCATGTTCGGGGTTTTCGGATTCGGGGGAAGAATCAGCAGGAAGCATCATGCTTTGCCCCTGCAGCCATGAATAATAGATCCAGTGCTTCCACTTCATGACTCCAAATTTTTGGATTGGCCAGATACCGGGTCCCTCCACTTGTTCGAGTGCCTGGCATTCCTGAAGAAAATAATCTTCAAATCCTTTCCTTTCGCAAATCTCGCGGTGAATTAATTTGGCGCAGACCGTGGCTCCCTTCCGTTCCCCTTCTGTTTCCACACACTCATAACTTTGTCCACAGGAACCGTCCCCCAACCAAGAAACGATTCTTGATGGTCCAATTCGTGTACCTGATGAAAGCATGATTCCGGATGAGTTATTTTGAGCTTAATCCCATTTCAGTTTATTTCGTAAGACCCGAAAGTGTGAATGGTTTAATTCTTCAAGCAGGGGAAAAGTTAATTCCGAAGCTGACACTTCCAATGGAAAATTTGGAGTGGAAGAAAACGCAGGCTGACCATCGGCTGAGACCAGAGGACTGTCCGGGTTATTACCGGACTCTACCCGAAGCGTGACACCACTGGGGAAAACTACGCTCCGGCTGGTAAGGGTATGGGCGGAAATTGGGGTCATCAAAACAACCCGGGCATGCGGGTGAGCAACCGGGCCACCGGCAGCCAGGTTGTAGGCCGTTGAACCGGTGGGCGTGGAAAACACAATGCCATCGCATGCATAATCGGCAACAGGTTCATCATCTGCAAAAACGGAAAAACGGGCCAGGCGCCCGTTGGATCCGCTTTTTACAACCAGGTCATTGAGGGCCAGCTTGTTATCCCCCCCCTTCTCCTTGTAGGAGAGGAGGCTTCTCGTACCCACTTTGTAATGACCATTAAATATTTGCGGCATTTGCTTCTCTAAATCTTCCGGTGAAAATGTGGCTAAAAAGCCAAGCTTTCCATACCGGACACCAGCCACAGGCACTTCATATCTCACACCCTGTTCAAGTAAACTCAGTAAGGTTCCATCCCCCCCCATCACAAAGCAAGCATCCATACCTTCCAAAAACTGACAGGGCACCGGAAATTCTTCTGAAATTTTCACCTGAATCCCATGATCCTCCGCCAGCTGCTTGAGCTGTAGCCCTGCTTCCTCCGCACCCTTTTGAGAGGCATTGGAGAGAATGGCAATATTTTGAAGGGGTTTCATCTAAATGATATATAACATAATAAACAAAGGCAATCTAGTCAGAGGAATGGATACTGGTCAAGTACCTGCATGCCAAATTAAATCATCCGGTTGGATGGAGTGATCTTCATCCAAAAGAAAATGTGAGCCAGAAGGAAGGTATTTGCGGAACCATTTTCTCTGCTTAGTGACAAGTTTTCGGGTCGCAGACATAATCTGTAATTCCATATCAGCGGGAGAAATATCACCCTTCAAACAGGCAATCGCCTCGCGATAACCGACAGAATTCGAGGCTGGGGCGTTTTCCGGCAAACCGGCGGCCAGCAGGTTTGATGTCTCTTCCAGCAAACCATCTCCGACCATTTGCCGGGTTCGCTTTTCAATGCGCTGTTCCAGGTCATCATTTTCCCGGTCCAGCCACAACACTTTCTTGGTGAAGTTAGAGAATGGCTTGGGCTTGGCCTCAAATTCAGACTTCAGTTGCTGCAATGATTTGCCGGAAGCCATGCACCTTTCCAGGGCACGGGTAACCCGCCGAGGATTCAAATAATCGAGCCCATTGAGCCCCAAAGGGTTGATCTCTCTCAGTTGATCAACCAGGGCATGTAAGCCATTTTTTTCATAAGATGCCTGCACCTCATGGCGAATTTCCGGGCTGACCTCAATGTCATCCACCACCGGCTTAAAAAAAGATTGTATGTAAAACCCACTTCCCCCTACCACCAGAACCGGTTTGCCTTTTCTGGAAATGGAATCGACCACCTCTTTGGCATAGGAAGAGAAGCGTCCCACATCGCAGGTCTCCGCAAGGTCAAAAATATCGATTCCATGATGCGGCACCCGATTCCTTTGTTTCAAATCTGGTTTGGCGGAACCGATGTCCAACCCTTTGTAAAAAGAAACGGAATCACAGGAGAGAATTTCCGCCCCATGCTTTTCAGCCCATGCTAAAGCTAACTCCGTTTTACCCGCTGCCGTAACTCCACCGATTATATAAAGAGCACATGATTCAGGGGACATGAAGAGTCGTGGAAAAACTATACTTTTTCCAGCACTCCAGTGGTTAACAACCGAGCTTTGGCACTGATACTCTCAATTATGGCAGACTGGTCTCCAAGATTCTCAGATATACAATTGACCAACACACTGCCCACCACCACTCCATCGGAGCAGGCAGCAACTCCTCGAACCTGGTCGGGACTGGAGATCCCAAAACCGACCACTACCGGCAATTCCGTATGCTTACGGATTTCCGAAACTCTCTGGTCAAGATCTCCGGCCAAGTCATCGCGCACGCCCGT
>CBFIFQ010000075.1:2352-9810 GCA_965661905.1 Opitutales bacterium | reverse complement strand
AGAGACTATAGCTAACTGGGGTGGCAAAACTTTTTTTAATAGAGGAGCTTTGGTCGAAGTTCATCTCAATGGAGCAAAGTTTCTTTCCGGTCAGTTGAGCATTCTTTCATTCTGTGAGGAAATTACGGATCTTAGTCTCGAGCAAACCCAGTTAGGTGAAGAGGATCTTACGACCCTTGCTCAGCTGCCCAAACTGGAGTGGCTGAACCTTTACCAAACCAAGATTGGAGATAAAGGTGCCCGTATCCTTTCGAAGTCCAAAAGTATCAAACTCCTCCCACTGGGACAGAGTGGAATGACCGACCTTGGGGTCTTTCACCTATGTAAAATGAGGCAGTTAATCTATCTTGGATTACGGGCAAACCAGATTACAGACCAGTCTGCTCAATATTTTGCTCAACTTAAAAACCTGGAAAGTCTGTATCTTGGTGAGACTCAAATCTCGGATCCAACCGTCCAAAAAATAGCAACCCTGCCAAAGCTAAGAAAACTTTGGCTACACGACACAAAGATAAGTGATGTCAGTGTTCCCTATCTTACTAAGATTCAGTCGCTTCAAGAGTTGCATATCTATGCAACTCAAATCACAGACAAAGGGGCTTTTCTACTGAAAGAACAATTGCCAGAATGCCGGATCATTCATGAAGTCTTTCCGCAATAGGAAGACTATTTCCCTTCCTTCCACCATGTTTTCATCAAGGCGATATTTTCAAGGATCTCCTTCTGACGCTGTCCTTTCCCCACTGATCTGAGAGCTCGCAGATAAACTTCCATATCACTGTCGTATAACTCCATAGGCTCAACCTTTTGCCCCTGGTCTCCAGTATCTTTGACCCATTGGGTGAGATCGTTTCTCATTTGTAAAAGAACCTTTTTATATTTTTCATTCATCGCCAGGTTATTGAGCTCCCATGGATCACTTTTAAGGTCATAAAGCTCTTCTTTGGCCCGAAAGGGAGACAGCAATAATTTGTGCTGAATATCACTAAGTTTCCCTGCCTCTCCCCACTCCCGGATGGCAATGTATATATCTTTATTATCCTTGTACGCACATGGTTGCAAATGAGGGCGCAACGGGTATCCATTTTGGATATACTTAAAGCTGGGTGTGCGGATTGCCCGAATACGGTCATAGGTTTCATCACATCGGTCACGGGCACTCACTGCATAATCCCGAGCACTAAAATCAGGGCCAAAAAGAGGGCGGGCTTCCATATACTGGGGAATAGGGATACCTGCAAAATAAAGAGATGTTGCAGCTACATCGATATGCAGTACAGGGTCCTCCCTCACGGTTCCTCCCTCTAATCGACCGGGTGCATGAACAAAAAAGGGAATCATCAAGCCTTCATCGTAACAAAATTGTTTACCCCGGGCATGACTCACACCATGGTCCGTGATAAAGAAGATCACTGTATTATCATACTCGTTTTCTTCTTTTAGGCGTTTAATAATTTGCCCCACTTGCAGATCCATGAGGGTAAATGTATCCAAGTAAGCGGCCCAGTCCTCCAGCACCACAGGATGACGGGGATAGTAAGGTGGGAGCTCAACTTTAGATGCGGCGACATGGGGTATTGCTTTAAAATTTCTGGCCAATTTCCTCGCCTTCCCGCCACTGAGGCAAATTTTAGCAAAAAAAGGCTGCCCTTTTTCACGCCCTGACCACTCTCCTGCATCAAAAACGGAAGTGTCCCATTCAAAATTGTAATCCGATTTACCAAGTTTTAATTTTTGCCTCCCCTGTACTGAGCCCGCACCATGATTCGCCGAACCCAGGCAGGTGTAATAGCCCGCCTTCTTAAAAAACTCGGGGATCAGTTTCACATGTGGTGGCTTTTCAATTTTTATTTTTCCTCTTCCACTTCGATGGTGATGGGCGCCGATACTGGTCTGAAACATTCCCGTGATCAAAGCAGACCGGGCAGTGGAACAGACAGGGGCGGTAACCGATGCATTGGTGAAACGCACCCCCTGCTTAGCCAAGTTATCAAGGACCGGAGTCGTCACGAGTTTCTCTCCGTTAAACCCGTAATGCTTGGACTGGTCTTCCACCACAAGCCAGAGGATATTGGGCCGGGGAAGGCTGGCTTTGCTGTAAAGTACTGCGTTACCGAGAATAATAACAGCTGCCAGGGCAAGGTTGATTGTCTTCATAATATGAGAATTTAAGGGCCTGGAAAGGATTGAAACATACACACCAAATCATCCGTCGAAATTCCCTCCAAAGAGGGAACGCACGAATCGGCCTGGCTTAAAGCTTCTTTATCATGCATGGCAGACACGGCCAAAACCGCTAAGCCGGCTTCCTTGGCGGAGCGGATGCCATTGGGTGAATCTTCTATGGCCAGGCAATACTCCGGTGGCATCTTTAAATCATTGACTGCCTTTTGATAGGTGGATGGATGAGGCTTGGGTTTCTCCACTTCACTGGAGGTGACAATGGTATGGAATAGGTTTTTAAGCCTTCCTTCTGCCAATACCTCCAGGGCGGCATCCACATCGGTTCTTCTTGAACCCGTAGCCAGGGCAATGGGGAAGCGACCAGCGGTTGAAATGACCAAATCCACCGCACCCGGCATGGCTTTCGCTTCTTTTTTTATCAATTTTTGGTAGGCGGCAGCTTTTCTCCCTGACCAGTTTTGAAAGAGTTCCTCGTCATAATTAATGTTTGATAATTCTGCCATTTTGCCCATGGCAAAGCGTTCATCTCCACCCGTACATTTTTCAATAAAAGTCGGGTAATCAACCGTCATTTTCTCACCCATGGCCTCACAGATTGCCTGATAATGAGTGTATTCACTTTCAATAATGACCCCATCCATATCAAAGACCACCGCCTTGAGTTCGGGTTTCACAGAAAAGTCATTTTGTGCGGGTGCCTGCATTGTTTATCTGGCAAAGAGTTCGGGGTAAGCCACTGGAAAATCCTTCATCCCTTCTCAACCTGCAGGTAAAATCAATCCTTAGCCGTAACCATAAAATTTTGCTCGGTTGCGATAGGGTCTTGATCTCCATAAAATTCCAGCTTTTGGTGTAAACTTTTTTTCATCCGTTCAAAAACTTTTGCATACATCTGATTTTCAGCAATGTTATTTAACTCATAACGGTCATTTTTCAGGTCGTAGAGTTCATACTCCGGGCGATGATTCAGTTTTTCCACCTGAGGCTTCACCGAAGGATCGTTACCGGCTTTTATAACCCAGGATGCTGCCGGAGAAAGTGACTTGGTTACCTGCCCCCCCTGTTTCAATCTCAAAGCCTGGCTCAAGGTCAGGTTGGAGGTGTAGGAAGAAAAATTGGGGTTGTAGATGAGGGAATATCTCTTATCCCGAATACTTCGGATCGGATAAATACGCTCTTTGTTATCGATTATAAGGCAGTTTGTGAAAGCACCATACACATAGCCATGGATTGGTTGCTTGCTTCCTTGCAGGAGAGGAAGGAAAGATTTTCCATCAAAGTCTCCTCTTTTGAAGTTCGCCCCCAAACCCTTGACCAAGGTTGGCACAATATCAGAGATCGACATTAATTCGGAAACTTTTGTGCCAGGTGTGGATACACCAGGCCAACGCATCACTAATCCAGTACGCAGGCCATTATCATAACAGGTCCACTTGGCAAAAGGTAGTTGGGTGCCCTGTTCACTGCAGACGATGAAAATGGTGCTCTCCCAAAGCTTTCGCTTCTCGAGCTCGGTACGGATCATTCCTACTAGCCGGTCAAAATTAGTAACCTCGGCGTAGTACTTCACCATTTCTTGCCGTAATTCGGGAGTATCGACCCAGTAAGGAGGAACGAATATTTTTTCAGCATCGTATGCAGAGGGGTTTCCGGTGGTAAACGGAGCATGGGAGTCATGGGAGGCAATGAAAAGGCAGAACGGTTGCTTCTTTTCCTTACAGTCATCGAAGAAATTTTGCGACCTTTGCAACAGTTCCGGATTGGCATCCACTGCTTTGCTGACATCCCCCAGCCTTTCAAAAGGATAGCATTCCTTGGGCCCAACATGGGACTTGCCAAGCAGAGCAACCCTGTACTTCAAAGGCTTTAGATAATGGGCGATGCTCCGGGTGCCCGAAGCCGATTTTGAGTGATTAGGAAGTGTACCCGTACGCCAAGGGGAACGCCCGCTGTATAACTCCTGACGAAAAGGGGCACACATGGCAACGGAGCAGTAAGCTCGCTCAAAACGCACCCCCTCATTGGCCAACCTGTTTATGTTCGGCGTCATACAGTCCTGATTGCCATAGGCTCCCCAGGAATCCCGGTTCATGTCATCGCCTAAAATAAAAACTACATTGAATGACTGATCCGCGTGGGCAAGAAATACAAAGATAAAAAAGGAGAGGAGGACTGAATATTTCATTCCTCAGTTTACAACTTATCACTCCCAGTAATCCACCCTATTCCAAAGGCTCGGTCATAACTAGTTTTTTATTTATTATAAAATAATCCGCCTTATTCGTAAAGAAGTTGAGCACTTAGCCGGGCCTCTGTATTGCTGCGAAATCGGACCCAATGGGCAGCAAACCCTGGAGGGAACTTATAGGAGAGTTTTTCTCCTGCATGCAAAGTAAAGGTTTTGAATGCATGAAAACCAGTCCAATGGTCGATGTCTATCTCAACAGTGACCGTACAATGCTTATCGGATTCCAGGATCAAAGTCTTCTTGTCATATCCAGTCATAAGGTAAGGATCTGAGGCAACACCTGCTTTGACCGATGAATTCTTCCATGGCCCTCCGGTCCCAACCGGTTTGCCAAAGCTCCATAGCTCATCAATTCCTCCGAACCAAAGAGCGGTTTTTCCATTTGGTGAAGTAAAGACACGTGCGGAAGGGTTAGGATTTCTTGTAAGACCGGCAAGCACAAGCAAGCCATTCCAGGTGGCAAAATCAGAAATCTGTTTGTTATGAGTACTGATAGGTCGCATCTTGGTGTAAAGAGGTTTATCCCCGACAACCCAAAAGGGTACTTCGTAAAATGTACCGTGAATATTGGCGAGCATCCGCTCCGACTCCACCTCCCGATGCATTCTTGGATACCCAAAAGAGAACCCTTTGCCGTAAGCAGGTGACCCCTTGGGTAGTCTCAAAACCGTCCGGTTCCCTTTCTTTCCCACAATTGACCGGTTTTCCCGGCTGATTAGAATAACCGATGCATCGTCCTCTGAAAATTCCGCCTTCGGGGTAAGAAATGAACGGAGGGTTTTGTTTTTAAGTTCTTGGTTACCAAGCTTAATCCCGGGTTTCATGCAGTCTTTGGCTATGGGTTCTTTTTCCAGCGGGTTATACCTGAAGCTGACATGATCAAAGTCATAGGCCGTCCCATCCGAATTGAGGACAGAAAGGTGCCGATTATGTGCGTTGGGGAAAAGTAGGGCCGTGCTACTATTACTGTCATCAAGACTCGCGATACCGCGAAAGATCTCCCTTCCCTCTTTCGGGCTTCGATAAATATCATCAGAGTACTGAAAGGACACGGATGCGTGACAGGATTGATCACTGACCACCCGCACCCACTGAGCATCTAAATCCTTGGGGAAAATATGGCATGAATAATCACCGGTTTTAATTTTTGTGTACGGCTCAAATTCACCGGTACCTGTCCGATCCAATTCCAAGGTGAAGGCAACAGGGCGGTCTGCAACCAAGTGTACCATCCGGTAGGGGAATCCATGGAGAAGAAACGGGTCAGAGGGAACTCCCGCCTCCACCTTGTCATTCATGTAAATGGAGCCGGCCGCATTTCGCGGACCCCAATTTTGAAGATCCTCAAAATCACCAAACCATAAATTAGACTGGGGCTGGCCAACCAAAGGGTTTCCCTGGATACTTGCCTCATCCGTAGCCAAAACAAGTTTTCCATTCCAATAACAAAAGTCTGGTATGTAACGAATATGGGATGCAATCGGTTTTATTCCCCCGCAGTTTTTGGCGGTGAAATCTTTGGGGAATGAAAAAAACATACCGTGCATATCCATCATCAAATCTTTTTGTCCTACATCACGAATTCTGGGCCACTCGGTAAACCAGCCGTGAGATGCATCGTTATTTAAGCAGCCTTTTGGGAGAAGGAAGGTGGTGAACTCCCCATTTTCCATGACCTGCAAGCGCAGGGATCTCTTATCCCATCCGATGGCCCAGACAGGATCGTCTTTTCCGCCCTGGGTGGGGTGCACACCCTGGGGACCGATGACCTCCGTGTATTGCCTACGCTCAATGACTTCCCATTTTTCGCCGTCATAAGTGGCGAGGCAGCCACGATCTTCCGAACCTCTTTGAGTGAAATCTTTGGATACCTGCCAAAGCTCTGGCTGGTCCAGATGCCCAAAACTAGTCTCTCCATTATTACTGACTACGACTTTTCCCTGAGATGTGAACCCGCCCTTGCCGTGGTATCCGGGAATAGGGTCATGAAAGAGCTTTTTAAATTCCAGGCTGTGCACATTCAGCTCATAGAACATATTTTCCATATCGTACAGGTATACAAAGTTTTTTGGATCTTGGAGGTGCCGCATAAAAGCAGTCACCCGGGCAGGCATTTTCAGAGGGTTCATTGCCCGGACCTGCCCCTTGGCATCTATGGCATAATGACCGATAAACAATTGCCTGGATTCCTCATGAATCATCCGGGCAGCAGGGGTGCCCCCCACGCTCTCCGTATGAAGGGTCATGGTCATGTTTGTATCAATGGAATACAACTTATGATCTGACCCCCTGGGTTTATGGGGAGCATAGGTAATCATCCATAATTTACTGGCCCATGGAATGATTCCTCCGATCCCACACTCCTGGTGCCCATCTTTGAAAAACCTTCCGTCTTTGCGGCTCTGGGAATAGGTGGTTAGGTGCGGGTAGATACCGGCAATTTCCCGATTACCTTTCATCTTTATCACCTGAAGCTCTCCCCTCACTTCCCCAAACTCTGCCAGAGCCGAAGCAGGAGAACCAGGATTTACGGGGTCATCACTGGGCACTGCATGAATGGAACAAAAAATCGAGCAGGTAAAAATCGTAAGAGAGATACTTTTGAAATTCATTAGGGTGAAAGACATGAAGTTTTGATTTGGCTACCACTATTCGTGGAAAACTGTATACAAATACCACTCCTCTAATTCCGTAATTTAACGGTTATATTTTCCCTTACTTTTTGGGGGGGTTGATAAAGCCTTTGGGGGCAGTCTTCAGTAAGGTATTAAGTTGTGATTCATTCATCCCCCATCCTTCCACTTTCGGGTTTCTTTCCAGGCTAAGATCGCTGTAGATTACTTCCTGTGGCATCCCTCCATGAATTTGTAAGGCAATTTGACCATCGAGCTCGCCAATAGGATCATGGAGAGCAACGGTTATCTTTCCGTTAATGGCGAGCCATATCCGGTGACCAACCGCGAGAATTTCATATTGATTCCACTGCTCCACCTTAAGGTGCTGCCCTGTTATATCTTTGCTGTTTG
>CBFIFQ010000075.1:0-2342 GCA_965661905.1 Opitutales bacterium | reverse complement strand
AAAGAGCACCCCACCACCCCTTGCCTATATCTGCCTGGTAGCCCAAAGCAGAGCGATTTACAAGCGGTTTAGAACGAAATTGGATACCCGCATTGGCCGCAAAGGGAACTTGCTTTACTTGGAGGGTGAGCCTGAAGTCCTGCACTTTTTCTTGATACCACAAGAATTGGTTGCCAATAATTTTCTGCGTTCCTTTGGTTCCGACAATAGCACCTTTTTCCACCGACCAATAGCTCATATCCTGAGCGTTCCATCCCGTAAGGTCTTGCCCGTTAAAGAAAACTTCTTTTCCCTGAAGAAAAGAGACAAGAGAGAAAAAGAGAAAGAGCCTTTTTACCAAGAATAAAGAACCCACTTCCAATACTCTCGTAAACCGAAGCCTTTACTTAAATGATAATTCCAGACCTTTGATCAATGGTTTTGATTGATTAGCGGTTTTATCGGTAATTTTCATCTCCACCTGAAACCCATAGCCTGCAGGCAAGTCATCGAGATCTGCGAGAGCGGGTGTCACTTTGATCTGCTTTGAAAACCCTGGAATGTAATCGTAGCTCTCCTTAACTTCCTTCCACGATGTCCATTGATCAATCTTCCCATTATTGGAAACATCGACCCCTACCCTTACTTCCACTTTTTCCACCCATGGCCCAGGGCTTACATAATCATTAGCAGTCTGGGTAACGAGATAAAACTCGCCCTCTGCAAACCCGACGTCGGGATCAGGGTGGCCGGCCCCAATCTCTCCGCAAAATTCGAAGGGTTTGTTGACGCTTGAAGATGTAAACCAAGCGATACGAATTTTTTCATGAGCTGGATGAAAATCGCAAAATAAATAGTATTGACCCCCGATACTAATCGCCGCCCAGTCCCCGTAAGCATCCTGTTCTGGTTCATGTATTTCATATTTGACGACATTGGTGGGAAATCTTTTGGGATCCTCTTTTGTCCAATGCGGGTGATTATACTGGGCCATCTTCCCGGTCGGCTTGGTACGGTGGTCGACCGCAGGTTTTTTTATTTCAAAGGGGTGTAATCCATTCGGGCTAACTGAGTGACCGGCCAAGGGAGAATCCCAAGAATGCTTGCCCGCATTGATCGGACTCCAGTCTTCATAAATAATATGAAACTTTCCATCAAGGTCCCGAATGACTGCACAGTCAGACCCATCCGACGGGTCGGCAAAGGCAAGGCCCATATTTTTCCCAGGTTTTCCATCGGTCAGGTCATCGTCGATAAAGAGATGCGGGTCCTGATCGTTGGGAAAGTCGTAGTAGATATAAGTTTTGCCCCCGACCTGTTCAGCCGTGGTGGTCCACCGGGCAAACTCCGGGGTAACCGGGCCATGATGTACCCATGTCTTCATATCCCTGCTTTGCCACGCATGATAGCCACCCAATCCCTTCTCTAACCCCCCGGGTGCATTGAACTGATTTTCGTCTGGGGTTGTTTTGAGAGGAATATCATATCCTTTGAGCTTTGCATCTTGAGGTCTGAACTTTCCTGAGCTTTGACCCTTTTTTGCTTTTACAGGTTTATACCTGCCGAACATCCAGTAGTCCCTCGGTCCCTTGACTAGAAAGACTGGAGCATCTCCCATATTAGATGGGCCAACTCTTGGAATTTCTTTCCAATTTTGCCAAGCAGGAGATTGATCAAGAATAATTGATTGTATGGCTTTTTTATTTTTGAATTTCTTGAGCTTGGTTTTGATGTGACCTGTTTTTTCTTTGGGAGAGACCAAACCACCTTCAATTATAATTCCTTTGCTCGACTGAATATTCTTTTTCCAGCCCTCCTGACTATTAATTTTCCAAGTCTCAGCGAACAGGGAAGATGCAAATAATACGGCTGTAAGGGTAGCGATATAGGTTTTCATGATTACGTGCTTTAAAATTAATTTAATCTTGAGGAATTAAACCCTGCCGGAAGGAAAGATACCTCCCGGTCATTGGACACTTTTTTACCGATAGTGCTCCTCCCGTTTTTGACTTCTTTGTCGAGTAGGTCAATGAGTTCTTTCACTTTTACTTTGTTCTTTGCCTGCAGGTTTTTTCTCTCACCTTTGTCCTGCTTGAGGTTAAATAATTGGATCGGAGGTAAACCTTGCTTCTTTGCCTCACTTTCCTTTGGAGCACTCCAACCACCACTTCCTGCTGAGAGGCAAAGTTTCCAGTCTCCCTGCCTGATAGAGAAGTGACCGCTTATCGAATGACTGATAAGGGTCGAGCGGGTTGTTTTTGATTTCCCCTTAAAAGCTGGGACCAGACTAAAGGAATCCTCGCCTCCCTGATCTATTTTCTTCTGCCCGGTAATCTCTCTCATGGTGTCATACAGATCGGTTA
>CBFIFQ010000074.1:0-9971 GCA_965661905.1 Opitutales bacterium | reverse complement strand
CATGAGGAGATAATTTTCTACATTGATCGAGGCAATACGCAGGGCGCTTGCCTCCAAGAGGCAGGCAAAAAGAAAAGGGACTAAAGAGAAAAAAAAGCGGTTATCTCCCACGGGAAATATTTACCTGAAGGCGATTACTCTTGGAAATAGCCGCACGGTCCTTGTATTCCTTGTAGTCCCTTGTCCGGCGAGCATTGTATGCATCCTCAGTACGGTGTGAAAGATGGATCCCCTGAAAGGGATAAATTCCACCATAGCCCTTGCCCCATGTCAGATACATACCCCGGGTACTTGCTGGGGTTACTTTAATTTTATGGGATCCAAAAGGGGTGCCGGCGAATTCCGCAGATTTAATGGGATTCCAATCAGTACCCTTGGCCTTTTTCATGATATCGGCCCAAGTGAGCATCATTTCTATTTTTTGCCTTTTTGACTCCAGTGGATCCAGGTACATCACTCCGTTTCCGACTAAGGGCTCAATCTCTTTGAGGGACATGTTCGTCACATTCGGTATAAAATTGGGAGAGTAAAAAGCTATGGTTAAGATAGTCGGGTACTCCTCAGAACGTTTCTCATTTACTTTCCCCCAAAAACTTAAACCCCGATGGGAAATATCCATATTAAATTCAAAGCTAGCCCCATTGTCCAAGGTTCCGGTTACGGTTGTTTTTTCACGTTCCATCGATACGGGTGGAGGGTTTTTGAAGGAAGCAATTCTGCGATCTCTCCATCCCCTAGTTTTGTCATCGGGATCCGGATCATACCAGGTACGAAAACTCACAGAAAGAGGGCTGCGCTTGGCACGAACGCCTTCAGCAGATTCCTTATCTGCGGATTCGTTTTTCAACCAAATCCTTACATCTTTACCATTCGAGCTGTAGGCCACATCATAAACGGCACTTTCCAGGACGGTGTTGTAATTCCTCCAAGTTCCATCCAAAAACCGGGGTAAAACTGCAGATTTCTTCAAAAAGCCCTCTTCATCCCTCACTCCTTCCACATAAGGTCCAACGCGGGGAGCTTTGGGGGTTAATTTAATTTTTAATTTTTTCAGTCCTTCGGCCATGGCTTGAGATTCCGTACTCAGGCGCTCCCAGGGAATCTCAACAGGGCGATTTGGACTTCTTTTCATAAGAACAGTAACAGCAGTCTCACTGGCATCCACAAAAGAAGCTTCTATTTTGTTTCCATCAGAGCTTGTCCAGTCGAGGTACCGTTTGAGGTCTTCCGGTTTAAGTTCCGGGGCTTTTAAGTTCTTTCTCTGTGCAGCCAACTCGGACTGGGCCTTATTTTTCTTCAGTGAAAGAGAGTGCAGGTTTTTGGCTAGTTCAACCGATTGATTTGAGAGCAATTTTAGTGGAATCGTTTGCTCCGCGGCCGCCCCCTTAGGTATAATATTAAGATCTTGTCCGTCTAAGGAGGAAAACTTGCCAAACAAGCCACGCCCATCAACACTTTTCCATTCATGTTCTGCATCCAGGGCAGATTCATCAGTCAGGACCTTGGGCAGCTTTGGTTTCTCCACCACTGGTGCCGGTGCTGCGGGAACCGGTGGTGCAACAGCCGGAGCTGATGTAGCAACCGCGGGAGCAGGTACGGCTGCCGCCGCAAGTTGACGGGCCAAAGCCTGGGACTGGGGACTAAAATAAGATAAATCTAAGGGAAAATCCTGGCCATTCATTCGTATGGTTAGGAGGGTTCCTTCAAGTTTTACAAAGGAAGCCTGCAAAGTGCGCCCTTTCGTATCGGTCCATGATTGTAAGGCCTGCGCCCAAAGCCCGATATGACCAATCATAAAAAACAGCAAGAACGGTAAGATTTTTTGGAATGTATTCATGATAAAATAAAATTTTTGTTATTTCTCCCAATGAAGGTCAACCTTTAGTTTTTGGGTTTCCCATGGTTTGAAAACCTCAAAGATCTTGCCTGGGTTAAGAATTCCCTTGGGGTCGAGACATTTCTTAATTGATCGCATGGTATCCCATTCTGCCTGATTGAACTGTTCTCTGATAAAAGGAGTCTTGGCCAAACCCACACCATGCTCGCCACTAATGGCCCCGCCAAGGGATATCACCTTGCTCATCAATTGAGTAAGGGCTTGAACGGAACGGTTTGTTTCATCGGCATCCTCTTCATTGTACATAAAATTAACATGAAGGTTTCCATCTCCACAATGACCAAACACGCCGATATTCAAAACATATTCCTGCCGCAGTTCCTCCACAAATTCAACAAGCTCAACCTGCTGGGCAAGAGGGACCACAACATCCTCATTCAGCTTGGTTGAAGCTAATTTTTTCATTGCGGAAGACCCCTGGCGACGAACCGCCCATAAGCGTTCCGCTTCTTTTTCCGAATCCGCTGCCTGGTATGCTAAGGATCTTTCCTTCAACCAGGGCAAAAGTAATTGGGATTGCCGACGTACTTCGGATTCCTCCCCATCCAGCTCGATTAAAAGCATGGGAGTCGCTGAAACCCCTTTAAATATTTTTTCGCCACTGTAATCCTGCAGGCAGTTAATGGTCCATTTATCCATATACTCAAGGATAGAAGGCCGAAGATTCAAACGAGACAAAGCAAGAGGAGCCGATAAAGCCGTCTTGTCATCAGCAAAGGCAGCCAAAAATGTGGCACGTTTATGAGGGTATTCAATTAATCGAAGAGTGACCTCTGTCACCACGCCAAGGGTTCCTTCGCTTCCAACCCAAAGGTCTCTCATATTATAACCCGTTGCAAATTTTCGGGTTGCCCTACCCCAAGTTACCTTTTCCCCGGATGCCAGGTAGCCAGACAGGGCCAAAACATAATCACGGGTGACCCCGTACTTCACACATCTTAATCCCCCGGCGTTACAGGCAATGTTTCCACCAATGGTACAAAAGCCTTTGGATGATGGATCGGGAGGATAAAAAAGGCCCACTTGCTGCACTTTCTCTTGTAAATTCGCAACAACCACGCCGGGTCCACAACGGGCAATGCGGTTATGTTCATCCACTTCCAGGAAGTCCAGTTTCTGTAAGTCCAGTACCCAACCACCATATATCGGAGTGGCTCCCCCCGTTAAACTGGACCCCGCGCCCTTAGTGGTAACCGGTATTTTAAATTCATTGGCCAGTTTGAGGACATCACCCACCTGTCCGGAATTCTCAACTTGTACACAGGCAGCCGCTTTCCCCGCTACCTTCAGTCCATCATGGGAAACAGAGAACAAAGCATCTTGGTTGGTTTTAACAAGGTCACCAAGTTGCTCCTTTAATCGAATGGTTGCCTGATTTATATTGGGTAATTCCATGACCACTCAGGCTAGTACTTGAAGATTACCGAGGCCAACCATGGTCCTAGATCGCTTTGGTATCTAAACTCAACTTGGTCAGGTTCCGGGCCTTGAGCATATTAATGACATCAAAAATCTTTTGATACCTCAGGGAGCGGTCTCCCCGGATATGAATGACTGGCTTTTCTCCATCTTTTAGGGCGATTTCATCCAGGCGGGCTTCCAGTTCCACCTTACTTATTGGAGCCTGTCCCCAATGATAGAGACCCTCTGCATCAATGGTGATAAACTGATCATCAAGTTTGGGCGGAGGTTGCGTAGCATCCGATGCCTGATCAGGAAGATCAATCCGATTGTACTGCTCAATGACCGGAGTGGTGATCATGAATATTATAAGAAGAGAGAAAGCCAGATCAATGAGGGGGGTCACATTCAGGTCAGATATAACAGCCAGTTTATTGGCTCTCTTAAAGTCTCTGGCCATGGGGAAAATTAGGCGTTTTTCTCCAGCTCAATTCGATCCGCCAAATTGCTGGCAAAATTCTCAAGCTTGGTCATTTCTCCTCTCGCTTTACCGAGAAGCCCATTGTAGGCAAAAACAATCGGGATGGCGACACAAAGAGCGGCTACCGTGGTAAGTAAGGCACCCGAGACCCCGGGAGCCAAATGCTCAATTGTGGCACCTCCGCTCTCCATCGTGCCAAAAGCATCCATCACACCCCAAACCGTACCCAAAAGTCCAAGAAAGGGGGCACCTGATACAATGGTTGCCAACCAAAACATTTTGCCCTCGTAACGGTCCCCCACCTCGGCTAAGGCCCGCCGAATGGCATTTTCCACATAATTCATGCGCACTTCACCCGTCGCTTTCGTTCGGCGAGCGGCATCCATTGCCCTGGAGCAAAGAATCAAATAAGGGCTCCCCTCCCCCGCGAACAAAGCATCATCGTAATTATAGATGGAAGGGAGATCATTAATCCTCTTCTGATCCCGGGCGTTATTGTTAGCAGCTTTTTTGAGCTCGGTGTATTTGGAAAGCATTAAGCTCAGGGCATAGCAATTCATGACCCCCAATAGTATTATGACGACTTTACCCGCCATGTTTGAGTCCACAAAATAGTCGAGCAGCCCAGCGTCGGCTAAAACAACTACATTTACAAAGTCTGGTTGAATTCCCATGTTCATATTTATCCTTATTTAATACACCCTATTTCTTTTCTCACTATTTCCTCTGTTTTAATCAATTAAAAACTAAGTGCTTTTTAGAGTTTCAGCCTTTACGAGCGATTAAGTTTGCCCCATTCAACAAAGAAATTTAGGCAAGTCAATCATGAGAATTTCTCAAAAAATTATCTCCGAGATTAATCAAAAACCATTCTCGACCTCCGGTAAGTCCTCCGTCGTCGGATTGGACGGTTTTGTGGACAAAATCGTTACCCCCGTCGATAAAAGGCATGGGCTTGCCGAGAATTTTGATGCGATTGATACAATTGCGGATTTAGGAGCAAGAATTTCAGCGGCAGCCGGAAAGAGTGCCAACCTTGAACTTTTCCCAAGATTTGCAAAACTTGGAGGGAATGGCCCGATCATGGCCAATGCCATGCTTTCCCTTGGCCTTTCGGTTCGCTACATTGGTGCCCTGGGTCACCCCAGCATTCATGGGGTTTTTGAGGAATTTGCTAAAAAAACACAGGCGGTATCTCTTGCCGAGCCGGGTATCACCACCGCATTGGAATTTAAAGATGGCAAGCTCATGCTCGGCAACACTAGGAGCCTGGAAGAAATTGATTTTTCCAGAATTATAGAGTCTTGTGAAGAAGGAAAGTTTATCGAGATGATGGCCAACACGGATGTGGTCGCTGTTGTCAACTGGACAATGATTCCAAAAATGACTTCCATCTTAGTTGAACTTGTAGACCGGATTCTGCCCAACCTTCCTCCTCGAGACACCCGGTCTTTCTTTTTTGATCTCACTGATCCGGCGAAAAGATCCAAGGAAGATATTTTTGAAGTCCTGCAAGTGATCAGCCGATTTCAGGCCCATTCGGAAGCAACCCTCGGGCTTAATTACAATGAGGCCCTCCAGGTTTGTGACACATTGGGGCTTAGCGGTGGTGATAAAGATGAAGAGTCTTTGAAAAGAATGGCCAAGGAGATTCGTAGGAAATTAGAAATTTCCTGCGTTGTGGTTCATCCCATTGATTCCGCTGCCTGCGCCACCAAAGATGGAGAGTGGTGGTCGGAGGGTCCCTACACGGAAAATCCAAAAATTACAACGGGTGCAGGAGACCATTTTAATGCCGGATTTTCCACGGCACGGCTCTGTGGCTTTTCCCCTCTCACATCTCTTGCCATGGCAACTTGCACATCCGGTCATTACGTACGGACGGCCCAAAGCCCAAGCACGGCCCAGGTAATCGAACTTTTAAAACAAGCAACTATTATTTAATTTATGAGTCATGAAACTGGCATTCTAATTTCCTTCGAAGGTTCCGAAGGGTGTGGTAAATCAACGCAAATCCGACGCTTAGCTGATCGCTTAGAGGATGAAGACCATCGTGATGTTGTGGTTACCCGGGAACCTGGAGGGACGGTCATTGGGGAAGACATCCGACACCTTCTCATGCACGCAGATTCTTCGAAAAATATTTTTCCTGAAACTGAACTTCTCATGTTCGCGGCCAGCCGGGCTCAGCTTGTACGTGAGATTATTTACCCCGCAGTCCAGGATGGAAAGATTGTTCTTTGTGATCGTTTTTTGGATTCCACAACTGTCTACCAGGGAGTCGCCAGGCAAATAGCCGATGACCCCGTCACCCAGATCAACGCATTTGCGGTTGGAGATGTGGTTCCAGACTTAACCGTGGTACTGGATATTCCCCCTGAAGTTGGCTTGGAACGGATCAAGCACAGGGTTTCTGATATGCCTGACCGTATGGAACAGGAGAATGTCGAGTTCTATGGGAAAGTCAGGGAGGGTTATTTGCACTTGGCCAGAAGCTTGCCCGATCGTTTTTTCGTGGTCGATGGTCTTGGTGAAGTCGACGACATTGAACTGCTAATCTGGAACGAAATACACTCCCGTTTCTTTAACGAAGACTGAAACTTGTGCAGCAGGAGCCAGATAAAAGTCCTAAGGCTGCACTACTGAAAAGATTCTCAGCCGGAGAATTACACCATGGATTAATTTTCCAGGGTGAGCCGATTTCATCGATTGAAAGAGAAGCCCTTGACTTGTCTTCTGTCGTGCTTGGAATGGCTGAAAGTGCTCAAGAGCACCCCGATTTATTTCACCTCCGCCCCACCGGGAAGATGCGGATCATTACCGTGGAAAAAACCCGGGGCTTAATCTCGGAGCTGTACAGAACATCCAACCAGGGCGGGGCTAAAGTTGCCTTAATTCACGAGGCTGACCGCATGAGAAAAGAAGCCGCCAATGCATTTCTTAAAACCTTGGAAGAGCCACCTCCTGACACCTACCTGATCCTTCTAACAACCCGTCCCAACTCCATGCTCCCCACGATCAGAAGTCGGTGTTTATCAGTTAGGTTTGGCATACATTATCAACCAAGAGAGGAGGAAGACTGGATTGAATGGAAAGAAAATTATGAAAAGTGGATTTTTTCCCTCCTGGATCGCTCCAGTTTAGCCAACGACCGAGTAACCCCCATTTTTGCGGCCTATGGTCTGACCTCGGACTTGCTAAAAATCATTCGTGAAAAATCGGAAGCGGAATGCAAGGCGGCCATCAAAGCCCTCACCACAGAGATGGAGGATAAAGAAAAAGATGCGTTTGAAACCGGGGTGCGTAAAAGTATTCGTTCCCAATTCCTCCGCGAAGTTTCTGAAGTAACACGATCCGTGGTGGTCAAACTGGGTAAGACTCCGGAAACCATGACTAAATTAAGTAATCGTTT
Organism: Opitutales bacterium; assembly: GCA_965661905.1. GTDB lineage: Bacteria > Verrucomicrobiota > Verrucomicrobiia > Opitutales > Seribacteraceae > Seribacter. The sequence continues at coordinate 2,780 of CBFIFQ010000074.1, read as the reverse complement.
TGCCCGGGTCATAGATAATTTAGAAAAAAATACCGGATTACTGGAAGTAAACTTAAAAGATGAGGCGGCACTGGAAGACTTCTATCTTTCCTCACTGCGCATATGGTCCGCTAAATAACAACCTCTTATTACCTATGAGCACCCTTTTTGAAAAAATAATTTCACGGGATATTCCATCCGATATTGTGTACGAGGATGATACCTGCATCGCCATTCGTGATATTGCCCCGCAGGCACCTGTTCATGTCTTAATCATTCCGAAAAAATTAATTCCACGTATTGCCTTTGCCCAAGAGGAAGACCAACCCATCCTTGGACATCTGCTACTGGTTGCCCAAAGAACCGCAAAAACTGAAGGCCTTGAGGATGGTTTTCGGGTTGTGATTAATAATGGGGTGCATGGAGGAGAAACGGTCCCGCACCTACATGTCCATCTGCTTGGTGGTAGAAAACTTACATGGCCCCCCGGCTGAGCCTGTATCTGTCGATGAATAAATTACTTTTTCTTTTGAGTTTCTTTGTGTCGACCGTTGCCTGGTCTGACAAAATCAAGACCATCGACGGATCTATTCTTCAGGGTGAAATCATTGGAATGGTCGATGGCAACCTAACAATTCAAACAACTTACGCGGGTACCTTGAAAATTCCCGAGCACCAAATATCCGCAATTTCCAGTGCAGAAGAATTATCCTTAAGAACAGAGGATAACCGAACATTTCGCGGAAAAATAGATTTTCTGGAAGATGGTACTTTTTCTCTTGAGAACCAAAATATACCCTTCTCTCTAGCCACGATTCGTCATCTCTGGCTTGGAGACTCAGATGACCCCCTTATCCTCTCTGCTCAGCAGAAGGCGGAATCTCTGCAGCTACAATGGATCCACAGGTTAGGCTTCGACCTCACCGGATCCTCCGGCAATGTGGACAATTTTGGACTGGGCATCCGACTGGATAGTTCATTAGCCAATCAATTCAGAGGCTATGACTTTTATCTATCCTATAACAAAGCAGAAAACGATAAGGTTGCGGTTGAGGATGAAACCAAAATTGGACTGGAGTATGATTCCCGTTTCTATGAGACCTTGGCATGGTATGCAAAAATTGACCTGGAAAATGACCCACTTGAAGAAATCGATCTCCGGGCAACCACCGCTTCAGGTTTAAAATATAACTGGTTTGACGAACAGGATTACAAGATTGCTCTTCGTTCGGGTTTAGCGTTTAGGTACGAAAAATTTGGTGCTGGTCAAACCAAGAGCCAAAACGATCCTGCTTTTGACCTGGGGTTTGAATATACGCACGAGATTAAAGATTATCTCTCCCTTGAATCCGACTTCAGTTACATTCCAAGCCTTACTAAACTAGAAGAGTTTTTAGTCAGCAGCGACACCGCGATCATCTTTCCACTCACCAAAGAAATTAATTGGAATTTAAGAGCCGGCTTAGCTGGTACTTATAACTCCACTCCTGTAGAAACAAAAGAGGAATTGGATATAAAGTACTACATTCGGTTAGTCTATTTATTTAAATAGGCATCCGTGCCGATTACTTAAGGTTTTTCGGAATAAAATCGAAAAATGCGGTCATCTCACCCAAAAGAGAACCAACCTGCCCAAGTAAAAAACAAGCCAAGGCAACTAAGAAAATATAAATAAGGGGTTTGGGAAAAGAGTTTTTAGTATTCATGCTCTTACCTTGCGATTTATCATCTTCCTTTTTTCTGAATCCAGCGCAATGCTTCTTGGAATCTCGGCCCATCACCGCCTTGGTCAGATAAGTTAATCTCTCGCCCTTTTCGCCCCTCATTCCAATGCTCCACTCTTTGCAATGAATTCATTTGGCCGCTCCTATGATCTCCAAACAAAACTGCATTCCTGTTCAAATATGACTTCAGGTGATTCCAATCATTTCCATGAGGTTGGGTTACGGGTTTGGATAAGGTTCTAGGCTTGGAGTTGGTCTCTTCTTTCGTTACCTGTGGTTCAGCTTTCCAGCCTACGGTAAGTCCTGCCCTTTGCGTATAATTTTGATCTGCAAGATAGTCTCTTATATCAGTCACATTTCTATCACCTCCTTTTTTCGCTGCTGCTTCCAATGTAATGTCGCTTTTGAGGGAAGAAACAGAATTTTTTTCCTTTGATGCTGATTTCAAATTATCCAAAGCCTGTTTACCGGACTTTTTGCTCTCTGCGACTCCTGCTCCCTGACCAAGCCCTGGTTTATTGACTTCATAGGTCTCTTGGCCCAACTTCAATATTTTGGCATTGACTGCGGTTTTCCCATTTTGCAAGTTCGGGGAAGGTGGAGGGTTACCTTCCCTGTAAGTTGATTGATCTGATACCTTTCTTTTTGTTTTGGGGTGACTGGAGGCTTTTTCCGATTTCGAAATATTGGGTTGCGGCTCATGGGTAAGATCTTTGGGTTTACCCTTTGATAAAGTTTCTATCTTGGCTCTGACTGGCAATATACCACCGGTCATTCTCTTTGGCTTTTCAATAGATCTGCGAACGAGTTTGTCAGGGTTTTTATCCATGACAGAAGAGCTATTGTTTTTTTTCTTGGTCCTTTTTTCGTCTTGTTGCTTGGGGTTCACCACACCTGAAAACTTACTCTTTTGCTTCACCTTCTCTTTCAAGGACGCAGTTGAAGGAGAACTATTTTTGATGGCTTTTGATTTATCAGGGGAAGCCATGGAGCCTTGTTTTTGTGATGCACAATGGGTCATTAAAAAGCACAAACCTGTAAGGACGAACCCCCTTTTTAGCCCTGGGGTCATCAAGG
>CBFIFQ010000073.1:0-10069 GCA_965661905.1 Opitutales bacterium | reverse complement strand
AAATTGATCTTATTCCACCCTTTTCCGGAACGATCCCAGTCCCAGCCAAGATGCCACTTCCCGATCATTTGGGTGTGGTATCCAGCCCGCTTGAGCAAATGCCCCACGGTAGCCCGGTCAGCGGGAATCAAATGATCACTATTTCCTGAAAGCACCCCCCGGGCCAGTCTTGAGCGCCAGTTGTACCGACCGGTGAGCACACCGTACCGCGTGGGCGTGCATACTGAACTTGAAGTATGGGCATCATGGAAAGTGATGCCTTCATCTGCCATTTTTTGTAAGTGAGGGGTTTTGATCTTACACTCTGGGTTGGTGGCGGAAACATCCCCAATTCCCAGGTCATCAGCGAGGACAAAGATGACATTAGGAAGGGATTCTTTTTTTCCCATCAGTAGAGAAGGCAGTGTAAATAAAAAAAGGAGAATGTATGGTTTCATCTGAGATGTTTGAGAGTTGAAGTGAATATTGACAGGTCTAGGTATTTATCGAATCAAATGAGGACCGACTTACCAAACTAAAAGTACTTCCCGAACATGATTGAAATGATCAGACTTCTTAATTCCGGAAGCATGGAACCTGGTATGGAGGTTACTTTACTTTCATGACCCCACGCATGACAAAATGATGCCCGGGAAAAGTACAGACATATTGATAGTCACCGGGTTTAACAGGGGCCTTAAACTCGATCACCTCTTCCTGCTTATGATCAATTAATTTACTGGCCCACAGGATTTCCTTACTCTTGGGCACAAAAGCAACATCAAAACCGGCAGCCCCCAAATTAATGGCTGCCTGCCCAACCTCATCCGCCTTGCCTGGGTTAACCATGACCACATTGTGAGGCATGAAGTCAGGGTTGGAAAAGATCATCTTCACCGCTTTGCCTGCCTGCACCGTAAATTCTGCGAGGTCGTACTTCATTTTTTCAGGAATGGTGCCAATGCGAACAGTGGTAAGCTCTGGCGTATCAGATATCACCCCCGATTCCTTGGCTTCTTCGATGTGCTCCTCGACGATTTCCTCCGCTCCCTTGGCAGGATTGGCGTTGTACCAATGATGCTGAACGGTAAGGGCAGCCATGCGGGCGTGGGGCTCAGGTGACTTAAGAACCTGATTCAGTAAGCGAGCATTCCGGTAATTATGTTGCTGATGTACCCATAAGGCTTCCAAAAGATGATGGGCGTCTTCTTTTTTCTTGGGGTCAAATTGTTTCATCCATGATTGGGTGGCTTTGATCACTTCACTTGATTCCCGTTCGCTAAGTTCCACCCTGGTACGATGCCGGACTCCATCCACTGGGTGCATCAGGTTGATGAGTAGCTTTTCAATGGGCTCCCCGTCTATTTTCACTGGTTTTTGCAGGGGCTTCTTTTTATGAATCACCCTGAAAATCCTGCCATGTTGATCATCCCGGTTCGGGTCTCTTACATTGTGCTGCATGTGACCGATGATTACATTTTGCCAGTCGGATACATACAAGCCACCGTCCGCTCCAAAAATCGCATCCGTCGGGCGGAAATTCTTATCACCGCTTAGCATAAAACCAACGGACTCCTCCTCAACTTGGGAGCCATCCGCTAAATCCTTAATCACACTCAATTTCTGACCATTGGGTGTACCCCATACTTCGCCAAACTTGGATTGAGATGAGACCTTTTTCCCATTCTCCCACTTTCCGCTTTTCATAGTCTTGGTGAAACCACCGTCCCGGTGAAGCTTATATTGCTTAACCCCTAAGAAGCCAATGGTATTGCAGATAAGAAAGTCTCCCTGCATATCATCCGGGAAATTATCACTGGAAAGAATTTCACAGGCAGGCACTGGGCGCACTTCCTTGGCCAGCAAGCTGCGCATTTTCCAGGATTTACCATCGGGATAAACCTGATAAGCACGACCACCGGTCCCGTCCGTTGCATAATGGTACCCCCAATAATCAAAGGCAATGCCGTGGGGATTGGGGCTATTACTACCATGAAAAGCAATGGTGTGCCGACGGGGGTCAAAACGATACATCGCCGAAGAACTCGTTTTAAGGCTGGGCCCCCAGGGATGTTCATGATTGTGCTGGAGAAATACCCCGCTTTGCCAATAAATCCCTCCATCAGGTCCGTAAATTAGATTGTTGGCAGAGTGGTGAGTGTCGGATGTACCCAGCCCTTGCAAAATCACATATCGCACATCTGCTTTATCATCCCCATCCGTATCCTTGAGGAAAAGAAGGTCCGGGCCAGAAGTTACCAGTACACCCCCATTCCAAAATTCAAAGCCTACAGGGTTGTGAACTTTGGCAAACTCAATGATGCGGTCCGCTTTTCCGTCCTTATTATCGTCCGGTAAGATAACCAGGGCATCATTCATGGGTTTTAATGGTTCCCACATTGGATAAGTTGGCCAGACGGCAGCCCATAGGCGGCCTTGGGTGTCCACTTGCATTTGTACCGGATTAATCAGCTCAGGAAACTGTTTCTCATCGGCAAATAAACTCACCTCAAAGCCATCCCGTACCGCAAAGCGGTTCAAGCTTTCCGCAGGGCTTAAATATTTGGTCGACCCTTCCTTAATGGCACTGGAACTGATACTTCCCCCACCCACATTGGAAACCACCTTCATCGGAGCTGGCACATTGCTGTCATCAATCTTACTTTTTTTCCCTGCCGCTATTTTCCAAATATGGCGGTCACGATTGGCGGTCATCGAATCAATCATGACCAGTTCATGCTGCAGGACCTTGGCATTGGATTGATCATCCACAAAACGGAGTTTGGAACGGCTGCCCCAAATATCATTGCCATCAGTCGCACGGTAACGGTTAAACCAATGCCAATTCTTATCAATTACAGCCTGTCGCAGCCCTTCCAATGAAGGCTTGGCCTTCACCTCTTTTTGTAAAAGAGCCTCGGCAATGATTTCGGCAAGCAAACGGTTGCCCTCCTCATTTAAGTGAGCACCATTGATGGTAAGAGGCTGGGTAGCTTTCTTAAAAAGGGCAAGGGTCGGGTTAAACAGGTCGACAAATTCAACCCCTGCTTGACTCGCTGCTTCCTCCGTCATTTTGGTGTAAAGGGCGAGGTTCTTATTTTGAAGTTTTCCGCGGGGAAGGTTGCGGTCTTTGAGGTCCTGAAAGGCAATGGGACTAAATAATACAATGCGTGGAAAACTTTCCCCATTGGCTTTGGATCCTCGTATATTTTTAACAAAAGCAATCAACTGATCCCGGTAACGCTTGGCACCTTTATCCCCATCAAATGATTCATTATAGCCAAACATAGCAAAGACTGCATCCGCTTTTACATGACGAAGGTAATCATTCATGGCCATAAAGCCACTGCTGCGGGGATAACTATCAGGACGGTCCCCGGAAAGGCTCATATTACGGAATATCACCTCTTGGCCCACAAGCTCACTTTGCAAAAGAGTTTCCGTCCAGCCATCGTGCTGCATCCGGTCAGCTAAACCACTGCCCAAAATCGCCACCCTGTCCCCTTTCTTAAAGGTAAAGGGCAGGACATCCTTATAACCAGCAGGGACATCAACCTTGTAAGGCACCGGTTTTAAAGCCGTCGGCTCGGGTTTCCCGTTGTAGAGCAAAAACTCAAGTACGGTTCTCAACCGGAGAGTAAACTTTATCCTCTGGGCCCCTTTTGTTTTTCCGCTTTTGTAGATTTGCTTTCGGTTGGCATCAAGCAACTGAATGGTAAACCCGTCGAGTCTCGACTCAAAACCCTTCCGGTTCCAAATTTCCACCTCATCAATTTTGTATTCTTTGCCCAGATCAATTTCCCACCAGGGGTTAACGGAACCAAATCCGTCGGTATGAGTTTGGCCCCCTTTGTTATAATCCGGGTCTTTATTGCCATCAATGGCACGGGAGGCCACCCCGCCTGCACCCGTACTTGACTGCCTAGCTTTACCCTGTGGAGCAATATTTTTCCCACCGCTTATAATTTCCACTTCATTCAGGGTGAGTACTTTATTATCCTTGGGAATTTCGACCCGGAGAAAACGGGCTCCTTTTCGGACATTTTGATTTTTGGCGGTAACCGACTGCACCTTTTTTAGCACCGCCTTAGGGTCGGCTGGAATCGGGTTTTTCAAATCCTGATACATCGAGGGCTTCACCCCTTTTACTTCTCCTCGAACCTGAAACTTGCTGGGGTTGTAAGAACCGACAAAATCAATATTGGAGTCGGGCTTGATCTTATCCTCCAAGCCCACAGACCAGTAAATCCCGTTGAGTATCATCCGGCGGTACCCCGGGTTCAGTAAATCCTGGGAAGCTCCGTATAGGGATGTAAACACTCTCCCCTTCTTTCCATTTTTTCCCCTGTACTCCCGGGTCCACTCACTGGCCATCGGTGGCTTTTTAGGATCATCTTTTCCATCCGCCTCCATGGACATCAATGGCTGGGCCATGGTCAGGATGTTCCAGTCAGGTTGTGCCTCAGCGTTGTAACCACCGGCCTGCACATGTACCTTGCTCACCCCACGCAAAATTGGATGACTTTTCTTGGCTTCAATCAGGTCAATTCGGGTGCTTTGTTTGTGATTTTGTCCATAGTGCCCTACCCAGCTCTGTCCAAGCACTTGCTCCCCAAAGCCTCCCTTGTATTCATTGCCGGTAAAACGAAAACTATACCTGGCGTACGGATCATTGGCCCGATTTTTATCGTACTTAAAGGCATGCGTGGAAGTACGTAAACCAACCACCGGGCCCGCCCGTCCCAGGTAGTCATCTATGTGCTTCATCTGCTCCGGTGGAAGAGCCAAAAAGCGGGTAAAGAAGACCATGCCGTCTGCGTCTTTTAAGGCTTCCAAACCGGGAATATTTGAAATGCCCGCCTCGATTTCACCTTTCGCATCAACCCCAAATAAAAGAGTGCAGTCAAATCCGTGGTGGACGGATAATATACGCGCTAAAGCAGGAAGAGTTTCTTCCGCTCTGTACTCATGGTCACTGGCCACAAAGACCAACTTCTTATTTAAGGCTGATTTACCCGCCTTGTAAATAACTGGATTTGCAAATGCAAAACTTGTCGCAAACAAAAAGGCGAAAGTAATGGAAAGCAGGCGTGAAAAATATGGGAGACAAGCAACCAGTTTTGTAATCATAAATTAATGAGTGGGTAAATGTGTAGGCAAAAGAAACAAACAAAATTAATACCAAAAGAAGTTTAAATTATGACATTGACGAACTTGAAAATCCCACTAATTAGCAAGGTGATTATCCCCTAGTAATTAGCCTTATACCGCAAGTTATCGAGATGGGATTTCGTTGAGGGTGTAATAAGCAACCTGATGCAAGAGTGGTTGCTCTGAACCTTTTCGTCGTACTCCGGGTATTTTTAGCTCATGGACATGCCCCTTCACCATTCCCTGCACTTCTAAATAAACACTTTTTCCATCTTTCCCTGCAGTTGCCTTCGATATAATAGGTACCGTGCCATCGACTTCAGGGCTTCCGTACTCTTTCTGATAAATGTAGGTGTAAGTTTCCATGGTGTAGGATGACACATCAGTCAGGGTTTCAATCTCAGCTTCCTGGGTAAAGGTAAGCTCAAAACCATTTGGTTTTGCCCTCATTTCGTGAACCTCAAAAGGCACACGCCCTGTCCAGTTTACTCTCTGCAAAGAAAATGGCTGTTTCCCACGCGAACCCCAACCCCGATTGGTTCCCCCCGTAAACATGCTTCCATCCGGAGCAAAGCGAGCGACAATATTTCCCGAATCAAATCCTTCAAGGAAAGGAAAGACCGCGCCTTGATAATAGCCGTTCACTTTTTCAAGAAATATCCGGTGCACTTTTGAATGTGTTTGTTCGGAAATAAACAACTGGTTTTCAAAAGGCCCAAATTTACCACCTGTCTGGTCACATTCAATACCTGCGGGTGAATTCCCCAATTTACCGTGTGGAATCACAACTGGTGGAGGTACCAAATCAGGCAGTCTTTTTCTTTCGATCTCGATTCGGCTACCAGATACCGGCTCAGGAGGTTGCGAACTTAGCATATCTGTCAGGGCATAATATTTATTTCCTTGAGGATTCCCTTGAAATCCACCTGGACGAAGGTGTTTCAATGAGCTTGAACCATTCCATACACCCTGGTTATCACAATAAAAAACATCCCCCAAATGATTGATTCCAATTCCCCCTGGAGAGCGAATACCGTAACCGGTTGGAATGCATTCCCCCTTCTCTGTAACCCGCATACACCAACCGCGGAATGGGCTTTGATCATCCGCTGAAAACGAACCGGTCAGGCAAAGGACAACCCAGATGTCTCCATTCTTATCATGCCGGGTACCAAAGGCATATTCATGATAATCACCATTGATCCCCCAATCATCACTTACGGTCTCAAAAAGATCGGCTCGCCCGTCCCCATCACGATCCTTCATCCGTGTAACCTCGGGGCGTTGGGTTGCATAGAGGCAACCGTCTTTCCATGAAATGCCAAGCACCTCATGCAAACCCCGGGCATATAATGACCATTGGGGTTGAGGATTTTTACCTCCAACCTTTTTACCCACAAAAATATCACCTCTTCTGGAAGCTATTGCAATCTGGTTATCCGGCAAAATATCAATTCCGCTTACTTCAATGTATTCTCCCTCCGGCAGCGGAATGGTGGTAATTGGGTAATAGTCGGATTCGGTGGGGAATCCACTTTTAAGATTCTTTTCAGCCAAAGCTGAAAAAACGAAAAGGGTATTAACGAGGATGAAAGTTATTTTTTTCATATGCAGATAGAAGAGATAAGCCAATTACGCCTCACTGGACAGCCCAGGAATAATCCAATTCAAGCCTGGCCTGATTACCCTTGAAAAGGATAGGTATACGAAGCTCATTTTTGACATTGATTCCATCCGCTCCCTTAATTTCAAGGTTGAGTGCGTTGCTTTTGTAAAGATTACCCACCCGGGTAAAGGCTCCCTGGGCAACCCGAAAATACAGATTTCCTCCCCCAGGCTCACCCTGCAATTGAAGCACTCTTTTGATTTTGCCGGGCTGTGCCTCCTGAAAACCAGGTATGGGGATGAATTGATCAGAAATAGAAAGATTATCCTTTCGGTATTTAAAGGTTGGTCTTTGCCTGTCGTCTAACTCATAACCACTGAACTCAAAATCCTGGGTTCTGTACTTTACCGCAGGCCAATTGGAATCTTGAGATGTCAGGTTGGCAAAAGCTTCGCCTTCAGGCAAACGAACAACACCTTTACCTGCCGGCGGCTGAAAGCCCTGCCCCCTCGCAGTCCAATGCCTTCCGCCATCCATAAACTGACCATACCATATCATGGCAAGGCGCATATTATTGGCGTCAAAGGCGAGATTGACCCCTTCATCATAACCCACCCCAATGGCCCTAGGGCCGGCACCATCGATAAAGTTTCTGTAAATGATCGCTTCCCCACCCTCAGGCGAAATCGGGATCGATTTGACCACTTTTCCTTTTCCGGGGAAGTCCTTGGTCAGGAGCTTATTTTTAAAACCAGGTCCCGACCAGGAAACATGAAGTTTTTCAAAACCACTGAATTCAAAATAGCGGACTTCAATCTCATGCTTTCCTTTGGACAACGCTATGGAACCAGACCGGGTAACCACACCATGCAATCCGTCATTATTAACCACCATCTGCTGGTTTATCAAAAGCTGGGAGCCATCATCAGAGGCAGTTGCAAAAGTATAATTCCCATCCTTGGGACATTGAATAAATCCCTTAAAAACAAAAGCAAAGTTATCGGGTAACTCAGCCCGGGAAATATCAAATAATCCATTGGGTAACGCTCCTGTTTTCTTGGGTTCAAGCACTGTAAAATCAGGCATTTTCTTCCAGCTGCCATGATAGATTTTATACCTCAGGTTGGTGATTGCATTCGGCCTTTTAGTGACTGCCATCAATCCGTTCATTAAAGTATGATGGCCTGGGAAAGTGCAGATGTATGGATAATCACCCTCAATTCTGGGCACTTTGAAGTAAAATATTTTCTCATCCCCCGGTTGTACCATCCCCGAACTCGCCAAGATCCGTGGATGCCCCGCAGGCTCCCAGTTCATTTTCACACCCTGATCCCCGAGCTTGTAAACCGCGTCCATTACCTCCTGGCCCTTGTCTCCCCCTTTCTTTTTGCCGGGTGTACACAGGATTAAATTGTGGGGTAAAGAGTCCGGATTCTTAAAAATAATTTTTACTTTTGAATTCGGTTTTACGCTGAAACTTTCCACGTCATATTTCATCTGAGAGGCAAGCGTACTGATGGTTACCACCTCATCCACTTTTTCAAAGCCCTTCGGTGCAGGTTCAGCCCATAAAGAGGTAGAAAATAGACCGAATGAAACGATCAAAAATAAAACTGATAATAAATTCATGGAGCTAGTTCAGGAAAGCAACAAGTGCTGAAAAAGAAAAAGCATCACCCTATCAAATTTTAGCTACAACCAACACCTGATATTGCGTATTTCTTATGTTTATTTACGACAATTCAACTTTTACCATTCCCTTCGAAATCAAAAGCAAATGGGAGGAACCCGCTCCACATTAAAGGGCACAATGTTTCGTTAAGCAAGGAAGTGAAATTTTCTCGCATTGAAACCTCGACTGATGTTGACTTCAAATCGAGACTTTTACGGACTATAATCATTCCATTAAAATAAGATTTATTTCCTTGGTCTCCTTTCATTCGTAAAAAATGAATCCATCGAAAATCAAAAATATATTCTGGGATGTCGATGGGGTTTTAGCCGACCTCAATTATGCCTACTATCATTTCTTAACCGGACATCCCAAATACCGCGATCAATACCAGGATCTGGCATGGAAGGAACTCCCTGATGTTCTGCCCATTTTACCTGAATATGGGGCTTTGGAGTTAAAAACGCACCCGGATATGGGGGTAGAAATGGATCGTGACTTTTGTGCTGATTCAAAATTTTTCCGCAACCGGCCCCTTTATCCAAATGTAATCGAATCCCTTCAGGAGCTTCATCACCATGGCTATCGTCAGTTTACGATGTCCGCGACCTTTGATGTTCAAGCCAAGACCGCCTACCTCCTGGATGTCCTCGCTCCAGTTACCGAATTCCTCACCATTGAATGCGTAGAGCATGGAGAATTCATGCATGACACCGCCAAGATCGATCGGCTCCGTCAATGCTATGAAAAATATGACCTAAACCCCGAAGAGACAATATTAGTCGATGACCGCATCTACAACCAATATGCCGCTATCGAATCTGGGGCCCACCCTGTTCGCATGCGTTGTGAATTCACCACAGACCTCCCTTCCGGATTATCCTGGATCCCTGAATTTCAAAATATTGAAACCGTCAAAGATTGGTTACTTCAAAGTCGGGCATAAAAGCCTGCCATCCGAGCAGCCTGACTAGATCAGAAATAGACAATTTGCCTGTAGTTTTTTCTATTTCACCAGCCCCGGGTTTACCTGATGTTCAATGGATTTCAAAGCCCAAAAAACCGCTGCGATCATCTCACTCGGGAGGCTTTCAGGGAAGGCGTAATTGCACACAAAAAAAGGGCAATGGCCTCGATTAAGCTTGTCCCGTAAAATAATCTAGGTTCGGGTACACCATTCTTTTCAAGTGAACCTTCCAATGAAAACTTTTCCCATACTATTCCTTTTGCTATGCCACTTCTCATTGCTCCCATACATACTGGCTCAAAATACCCAGGGAAGGCCCAATTTTATCCTCATCATGGTCGACGACATGGGCTACTCCGACCTCGGGTGCTTTGGGGGAGAAATCAACACTCCCCACCTTGACCAACTCGCTCAAAACGGCCTTCGTTTTACTCAGTTTTATAACACCGCCAAGTGCCACACCACCCGGGCCGAACTCCTCACCGGTAACTATGCCTATTCCATTGGAGACCAAAAAATGGAACATGGTGCCACTTTGGCGGAAGTCCTGGGTGGCATTGGCTACCGCACCCTCATCTCGGGTAAATGGCACCAGCAACCGCTCCCTACAACCCGGGGCTTCGACCGGTACTATGGACTCGCAGACGGTTGCAGTAATTACTTTAACCCCGGACTCAAGGCTCGTCCTGGGGAA
>CBFIFQ010000072.1:0-10345 GCA_965661905.1 Opitutales bacterium | reverse complement strand
AGGGCCGAAAGCAATCCTTTTCTGTAAAAAGATTGGGCCTTCCGAAGAAGATCTTCCTGGATCGTTTTTTCCCAATCACATGAGGACAACCTGTGAAGCCACGCCTCTACCGCTTCGCGGGTAAATGTTCGAGAGGGACCGTTGCTAATCATGTATAAGTTGTATAAAAAACAACCCCTAGGTTATCTCTTCGTTTTTATTTGGGGCAAGGGGAAACCACTAAGTAAGCTAAAAAGTTGTCCACATCACTTGTCAGTGCTCTTACTTTTCGAGAGCCCATTCATAGGTTTTTTTATACTGCTGTGCAGCAGAAGCCCATGAAAATGAACTTTTCATCGCGTTTTCTCTTATTTTTAAAAAAGTGGTATGATCTTGATAAATAACCCGTGACCTGTGAATAACCCCAGCCAATTCTTTGGCGTCTGGGTGATTAAAAAGAAAACCATTTGCTCGTTTCCCCTCTTTTTCTAAGGGTGAAATGGTATCAGCGAGTCCACCGGTATTTCGGGCAACAGGGATGGAACCGTACCGGAGGGCATACTGTTGGGACAAACCGCAGGGCTCAAAACGACTCGGCATAAGAAAGAAATCAGAACCCGCAAAAATTCTCCGAGCCAGCCCATCATCAAATCCAATATAGCTAGCGACCTGAGTCGGGTACTTCTCAGATAAGTTTTTAAAGTCTTCTTCTTCCTGCGAATCGCCACTCCCTAGAATTACAAATTGGTAATCATTTTGATTGAGGAGTTTGGGTATGCTGTCAGTGAGCAAGTCGAGCCCTTTTTGGTGGTATAGTCGCGAGACTACCCCGTATAAGGGAACATCCTTATTATTTTGCAGGCCAAGTTCTGCTTGTAATGCTTGTTTACAGATTTTTTTTCCTTCCGTAGCTGTATCAATCTTAAAGTTTTGAGGAATGGATGTATCGGTTTCCGGATTCCAGGCTTTTTCATCAATTCCATTCAATATACCGATTAAGTCAGCTGCTCGGTATATAAGGCTTTTTTCCAACCCCTGCCCAAATGTGGGTGTTTTTATTTCATCTGCATAGCTTGGGCTGACCGTGGTTAATTTATCAGCATGCTGGATACCGCCTTTCAATAAATTCAAGCAATTATTATGTTCAAAGCCTTCCATTCCCCAGTAAGACTTGGGAAGGTTAGAGTCCAAAAAATCATCATAACGAAAAACACCTTGGTGCTCGAGGTTGTGGATGGTCAAAACCGAAGCCACTTTCCTTTTTAATTTGCTTTTCTTATGATTCAGGAAAGCAGAAGTGGGAGCAGCCATCCAGTCATGAGCATGAAAGATATCGGGTTGCCAACCGGTTGATTTTTCAAGTTCGATTGCAGCTTTTGAAAGGGCAAAAGCCCGTAGGGCATTATCGCTAAAATCTCCATTTTCGCTGGAATAGATACCATCGCGGTCAAAAAGTGAGTCATTTCTGATGAAGTACACGGTAACCTGGCTGTCAGATAGTCTCGTGGAACTTACAGCGAACGAGTAAGTTTTATTCCCTAATGGAAAAGAGATAGGTTTTGGATACAAATCACGGGGAAGATCTCGGCAGGATCGATGCAAAGGGCAAATGATTCGGACATCCAAGCCATGATTGCCAAGGGCAACTGGAAGGCTTCCCACTACATCACCCAAGCCCCCAGTTCGCACCAGAGGGGATACTTCTGGGCTTACAAAAAGAATTTTCATTTGATAGGTTTCATGAATCCAATCCGTTTCATGGCAGAATCAAAAAAATTGGCAATCGCTTTCGGGATTTTAAATAAAAATCATTCAAGTCTTGCTGTTGTTGGTAATTAAGCATTTAAATCGAAATTTACGATATATCTTAGCTTTAACCTCAGCACTGGTTGCGAACATTATAAAACTTGTAAGGCGGATTTAATTCCATACTAGATGGCCAAAAAAACTTTAGAATTTGAGTCGGAGAGAGATTTTCACAAACTTTATTCCGAAGACCCTAAAAATCTCCAGCAAATGGAGAAATCATTGGGCTGTAAGGTTGTTGCAAGAGGTGGAACTCTTATCCTGGAAGGGAGTGCAGTAAGCATTGAACAGAGTGAAACATTCTTTCGTTTATTAGAGTCAGCAAGCAAGCAAGGAGTATCGACCAAGACATCAGACTTTCATCGCTTTTTAAAAAAAGTTGCCCAGGGGAAGGCAGATGAGATTAAAGAATTACTTGATAACCCGCTAATTCTTAAAATTCGTAAAAAATCAGTGGTCCCACGGAACCTCGGTCAACGAAGGTTTTTGGATCTAATCCTCAAGAATGATTTAGTTTTCGGAATTGGCCCGGCGGGCACCGGGAAAACTTACTTAGCTGTTATTGCTGCCCTGTACGCCTTACTGGAGGGAAAGGTTCAGCGCATTGTTTTGGCCCGGCCGGCTGTTGAAGCAGGTGAAGCCCTAGGTTTTTTGCCCGGCGACTTGGAGGAAAAATTATTACCCTATTTACGACCTCTGTATGATGCGATGGATGAAGTTCTTGGTCCGGTCGATGCGCGCAAGCTTGTGGAAACTGGAGTCGTGGAAATAGCCCCCTTGGCTTACATGAGGGGGCGGACATTGAGTAAGTGCTTTGCGATCTTGGATGAAGCTCAAAACACCACGAGTTCTCAGATGATGATGTTTTTAACCCGCTTGGGAGAGGGAAGCAAAATGGTGGTTACTGGAGATGTGACTCAGGTGGATCTACCTCACAACCAACTTTCCGGTCTTGTGGAAGCGAAAAAGAAATTATCTCCAGTCCAGGGGGTAAATTTTCATGAATTTGATCATGAGGATGTGGTGCGGCACCCTTTGGTAAGTGCGATTATTTCCGCATACCAATAAAGGCCCTCTAAGCCTTGACCCAATCTTTGTTTTCGTGAGATAATACATCTTTTTATGTCCAACGAGGATAAAAGAGGTTCACGTCGAAAGAATGGCCGAGCACGAGCAAGGCGCAGGAAAGATTTAGAAGATGACCTAGAAGTCGACCTTCAGGGTTTTCGTAGGCTCTGGGAAAGGGGAGGTAAGCATTTTGCATTATCGGTTCTTTTCGGCTTCGCGATTATCTTTATCTGCTTTGTAGGGCAGGATCCGCCGGGATTGCGAACTCTTGGGGAGGTGGCTCCGGAGAATATATATTCGGACCGCTCTTTTAAGTACCTGAGCGAAGTAAGAAGGCAGGAGGCTGAAGAATGGATCCGGAGCAGTACTCCACGAGAGTTTTCACGAGACTTTTCCGGAGAAGAAGGGTTTAATAAAGCTTTAATTCGCTTACAGGAGGGATTAATCGCCCTTGAATCGATATCGCCTGATGTACGGGAGGTGGCCAAAGTTTCTTTGGTCGAGGAGCTGGCTACAAATTTTCAATTTAAAATAAGCGTGGATGAACTTAGCATTCTTGCCCACTGGAAGCATTTTCCCGATTCGGAAAATTTCTTTTCCACGATTAGCCCATTACTGAGAAAGCTTCACCTTGTGGGGGTGGTTAAGTTTCCGTCCAATGATCAAAAGTTTCTATCCGAGTCCAACGCTACTAGTTTAATCGATGCCAAAATGATCGAGTTAGCAGATCAATTAATCGTTGTTGGTCCTGAAGCGAGTGGGTTTTCAAAATACTTATTGCCCGAAGAATTAGAGCCCAAGTATTCAGCGTTTGCGTCCTACATCGAGAGCATGTACCAGCGCTTAGAGCAAGGGGAGCCTTTACCAGGGAATGGACTGTTACTGGTTGATGTTATTGAAAGCAGTGATGAGAACGCATCTTTCTCGGCTCAGCAGTATCGCAATGATTTTGCCTCCACTTTGTCTTCGATTACCCAAAGGGGCTTGTTTTTACGCTCCATTGACCGGGAAGCCACCACCAATGCTCAAAACCGGGCGATTGCGGCCATGGACCCTCCAGTTGTATCGGTAGAGGAAGGGGATTTGATTTTAAAAATGGGGTCGAAGGTGGAGAAAGAAGATCTCGAAAAATATTCAAAATTTCTCTCGATCACCACGAAAGATCGGAACCTGTTACCCAAAAGAATTTTTGTAACATTTGGCACTTTCCTTTTCGCAATTGTTTATATCAGTTTGGTGCTTCCATCTTTTTGGCGGGATGCTTCACGCTCTGGAATTGTGGCTCTGGTCATCCTCCTTAATTTGGGCATTTCCCGCTTTATTTTGGAATTGGGAGGAACGGATTTATTTGGGGGCAACACATTCTTTATGGGCTTGCTACCATTCCTTATGCCAGTTGCCCTGGCATCCATGGTTGTGATGATTACGGTTGGCCCGCGCATGGCAGCCTTGACTGCGATTATGACAAGTGTTTTTCACGCAACCATGCAAAATGCGGGGATTGATGCATTGTCAATTTCCCTCAGTTCATCCCTGGTTGGGGTTTATTTCTGCCGGGATGCCCGTTTAAGGGGGAGTATTTTGAAGGCGGGTGCCATGGCTGGAATTACTGGGGCAATCTTGGCGATCGGGATTGGGGTAGCTTTGGAAAGTGGAGCAGTTGCCTGTGCCAACCATGCCCTGGCTTCATTGGTTGTGGGAGTGCTTACTGGTGCGCTTGTCTTGGGGGTTTTACCCTTAATCGAAAATGCATTCAATGTGGCAACCGATGCCACTCTCTTCGAATTAACCGACTTTAACCACCCGCTACTTCGTCGAATGCAAGTGGAGGCCCCCGGCACTTATCATCACAGTTTGATGGTGGCCAACCTGGCTGAAAATGCCGCACTGAGTGTGGGGGCTAATCCTACTTTGTGTCGTGCCTGTGCCTTGTTTCACGACATTGGCAAAATGGCTCAACCTGATTATTTTACGGAAAACCAGGGTGAGTTTGGCAATCCTCATAATCGTCAAAATCCTTCGATGAGTGCTTTAATCATAAAGAGTCACATCAAGGAAGGCATCGAGATGGCTCGCGATCATCGTCTACCTCAAGTTATACGTCATGTTATTCGCCAGCATCATGGTACAACCTTGGTTAAATATTTTTACCACCAAGCCAAGCAGCGCTTTAAGCAGGAAACTTTAAGCTACGGGGAAAAAGAACAGGTGGAACCCGATGAGTCTACCTACCGGTATGATGGGCCCAAGCCTCGCTTTAAGGAAAGTGCAATCATCTTCTTTGCAGATTCAGTCGAGGCGGCTGCCCGTAGTTTGCCAAAGGTGAGCCATCACAGCGTGGAGGAGCTTTTGGAGAATATTTTCCAGGACCGACTTGAGGATGGTCAACTTGATGAGTGCCCCCTTACCTTGGAGGAAGTTGCCAAGATTAAATCCAGTTTCACCAAGACTACCCTCAATATGCTTCATTCTCGTATTGAATACCCTGAGGATGAGAATGAAAAAAGTCATTCTTCCCGGCGGGAAAAAAATTCAAAAGCGAAGCAATAGAACGCTTGATTGTCATGGCAAGCTATCCTCAGTTAAAGGTTGAAAGCTCAAACCTTTACCCAGCACTATCTTTTTCGGATATGTCTTTAAGGACTTTCTTTTCTCATATTTTTTCCCTTCACCATCATGATATCAAGGGATGTCTTTCATTGGCTTTTCTTGGTAAAAAAGAACACTCTGACATTCACGGCCGGTTTCTGCAGGATTACCGTCCAACCGATGTTATTACCTTCCCAGCAGATCAAAAAGAAGAGAGCGCTGGAGAGATACTCATTTCAGTCGATCAAGCCATTATGGAATCTCGTGACAGGGGAATCCCACTTCCCGAGGAGCTTTCGCTTTATCTGATACATGGCTGGCTTCACCTGATTGGGTTTGATGATATAGATGAATCCGATCGAAAAATTATGCGCAGGGAAGAAAAGCATGCGATGGATTATATTCGAGAATTAGGGGCATGGCCCGATTTTCTGCTCGCTAGCACATCACAACAATAGTAGCGAAAGAGGGTGGCAAAGGAAAAAAAAATAAAACTGGCGAGAAAGTTTAGAAATGCCTTCTTAACTGGACTTCTGATCTTTCTCCCGCTTGGTACAACCATTTTCGTACTCAATTTTCTTTTGGATTTATTTAAGGACCCGGTTACAAAACTCGCTTTTGAACTCGGCTTATCGGAGGAAAGCTTTTTCTTTGGCATGGAGACGCTGCTGGCGGCCCTCGGTTTGGTATTGGGTATTTTAGGGCTCACCTTGCTCGGTTTCCTCTCAAATTATGTGTTGGGTAAATTTTTTATATCCACCACGGAGCGCTTTCTTGATAAAGTGCCGTTTCTGAGCACGGTTTACCGTTCAGTCAAGCAAATCGTTGAAACCTTTGGCAGGGAAAACCGGGCGGTGTTTAAAGCGGTGGTCCTGATCGAATATCCCCGTAAAGACTGCTGGGTGCTGGGTTTTCTCACGGGCGATGCTTCTCCAGATACAGAAAATGTGGCAGGCAAGAAACTCAGCAATGTTTTCGTCCCGACCACCCCGAACCCCACAAGTGGTTTCTTACTTCTCTTACCACGCGACGAAGTTTACCACCTTGATATGTCCGTAGGGGATGGCATGAAAATGCTCATTTCCGGTGGGGCGGTTGTACCCCCGCCAAAGGTGAAGAAGAGTTCTTAAGGATAGCGGTCAGCCAGTGACGCGAGCTTAGTCTATGTTTCAGTTTCGCTATTCTTTTCCAATTGGGTGAATTTGTCTGGTAAATTAGAGGGTATTGTCCTGCAAATTACCCCAACGGGCGACCTTCACTCCCGCATCGCTCTATTCACTGCAGAATACGGCTTACAATCAGTATTACTCCGCAAGAGTAAAAAAACTGGGCTTAGTGCTCACCCTGACCTATTCGATGACCTTGAGTGTACGCTGAAAGTCCCGACCTCTGGAAGTGGTCTTCCTTTTGTCCGGGAGTTGAATGTAGTGCAAAAGAGATTTTTCCTCGCTCAAGATCATCGAATCTTTCAAACCGCAGGGGAAATAGCCCGGCTTTTTTTAGCCAATGGGAACCACCTTCTTGAGCCGGAACCTCTTTATCAATTGCTGCTTAAATCCCTAGACTCTTTAAAGTCAGGAAAAACATGCCTGGTCCACATTAAGACTTTGTTTGTTTTTGCCCAGAGCGAAGGCTTACCGGTAAAGCAGGCATGGTTGCCCGAACTATGCCCTGAATCCCTAAAGAAGGCTCAGGTAATTTTGTCTACGAAGCTGGCGGATTTCACGGAAGTGCCCGATGGGTCTGATCACATTTTAAAATCCTTACGAAATTGGCTAAACGCAGAAACCGAGCTCCAATGTTAGCTCAAAATGTAAGCTACAGATTCTCAACCCTTGCAAAATCTAATTTCCTCTTCTAAGCAAAGAATGGTTTATTCAAGTATGGGAGTATTTAAAAAAAATTGGACTTACAAGACCAAGGGTAAAGGAACTTACGAGATTACCGATGGGGTGTCGGATGCAGTTCGCGAATCTGGCTTACAGAACGGTCTGGTGTCGATTTTTGTGCAACACACATCCTGCAGTTTAATTCTCATGGAAAATGCGGACCCTACCGCACGGGTTGACCTGGAGCGCTTTATGGATGATCTTGTGCCCGATGATTATCCATATTTTGTTCATACCCTGGAGGGACCGGATGATATGCCTTCACATATAAAAATGACCCTCACCCGCAGTAGCGAAAATATTCCCTTTGCCAACGGAAAGCTGGAACTCGGCACCTGGCAGGGCATTTTTCTTTGGGAGCACCGCGTGGCCCCACATCACCGTAAAATGGTTATCACCATCCTTGGCGAATGAAAATCTTGAGACAGATCTGCATCTCTTTTCCAGCCCTGTTTCTTTTTTTATCATTCACCGCCTGTTCCAATTTTGACGAAGTGGCGGAAGAGGAAAGCAGTTCCGCCTTCAAGCGTGGCCGTTCTTATTTAAAGGTGGGAAAACACGAAGAAGCTTTGGACGAGTTTCTTTCAATTACCCGCCGTATGGTCAAATGCCCAAAGTCTCACCTTGAAGCTGGCCGTTTGTATTTAACGGTGAAGGCCCGAAAAGACCCTGTTGCAGCAGTCTACCACTTTCGCAGGTATCTGTTTCTGGAACCATCCTCCCGGGAGGCGTCCAAGGTAAAGCAATTGATTGTTACGGCGGAAAGAGAGATTATCCGAAACCTTCCGGGTAAACCCTATGCGGGCTACCTGAATGGCTTGACTCTTCAGGAGGAAAACCTACGCCTGCAGCGGGAAGTGGCCGATTTAAAAGCCAGGCTAGGGTTGCCTCTTTCTGAAACCTACAAGCCTAAGAGCTTGGCCCCTGTCCCTTCCGGGGCGGCTCAAATATCTCCAGTCCCTCAAGCCGCTGCAAGTCGCCCTCAACCTACCGCCCAACCCCAATCCTATGTGGTGCAGAAAGGAGATAGCCTTTACCTCATAAGCCGCAAGTTTTATGGAGATTCCTCTCATATCGACCGCATTTATCAAGCCAATCGCAGTGTGATGAAAAGTAAAAATAGTTTGCGAGTTGGGCAGACCCTGAGAATTCCCCCGATCTCCGGAAATTAAACCAGGCTCCTCGTGCCCTATGTCGTACTTTGACAACAACGCGACCACCCCAATTCACCGGCAGGCGCTTGAGGTTTTCACCCAGGCTCAGCTTGATGATTGGGGTAACCCTTCTTCCCCCTACCGGCAAGCAAATCGTACCAAAGCAAAATTAAACAACGCCCGGTCCAAGTGGGCTGAGTTACTCGGTGTAGATCCAGCTCATCTAATTTTCACCTCGGGTGCCACGGAGGCAAACAATGCAGTCCTTGCCACTGCTGCCCAAAATTACCCAGCTAATTCACGGGTGCTGCTATCAGGGATTGAACACCCGAGCGTAAGTGCACCTGCCCGGCATTGGTTTCAGGGCCGGGTGGATGTTTTACCCGCAGATGCTCATGGTCTTATTTGCCTGGCTTCTTTGCGGGAGAAATTACAGCAGGAGCCAAAGCCTGCGTTAGTTTGTGTCATGGCCGCGAATAATGAGACCGGAGTGGTTCAACCCTGGCCAGGTGTGGCGACAATTTGCGCAGAATACAAGGTGCCTTTTCACTGCGATGCGACCCAATGGGTGGGGAAATTGCCTTTGTCCGGTCTTCACCAGGCTTACTCCTTTTCTGCAAGTGCTCATAAATTTGGTGGTCCCAAAGGGGTGGGCTGGTTGGTGGATAAAGGCAATATCTGCTTTCAGGTTGGGGGCACACAGGAAGGGGGGAAACGGGCCGGCACCGAAAACTTTCCCGCTATTGAAGCAATGGGGGAAGCATGGGATGTGTCTCATGCCCTGCTTCAGCAAGTGGAAGAACCAGAGCGTGCATCGTGGCGAAATCAAATGGAGGAAACTCTCTGCTCCCAGATCACAGGTGCCAGAGTCATAGGGCAGGAAGTTGAACGACTTTGGAACACTTCTCTTTTGCTTATGCCCAAATTTGATAACCTTCAATGGGTGGCAAAGATGGATACTTTGGGCTTTGCGGTGTCCACTGGATCCGCCTGCTCCACCGGCTCTGTCTTGCCATCCACCACCGCTCAGGCTTTTTCCCTAAGCCCAGTGGAGTCCAAGCGCCTGGTGCGGGTAAGCTCGTATTTGTCACACACACAGGCAGACTGGTCTGCACTTGGCGATGCCTTCATTCAATCCTATCAAGATTTATTGGAGGAATCCCGAAACTCCAATGTTATTTCGATTTAAAGTAAACTTGTGCGCTTAGTCGGTATTAATCTCAGTGGGTTTCGGAATATCAGTTCGGCCAGTTTGAGCTTTGAGGGAGAGCGGGTGTTTTTTCTCGGTTCAAACGGGCAGGGCAAAACAAACCTACTGGAAGCGATTGGCTTATCCAGTCATTTGCGGTCTTTTCGGAAGTCCGGGCTCGATGGCTTGGTGCAGGAGGGCAAAAAACAGGCCCAGCTTTTTTTTCGTTTTTTAGATGAGCAGGAAAATGAGCATGAAATCCTCCTCAGCTTTCGAAATAAAGGGCAGAAAGACTTAGAACTCAATGGGGAGACTATTTTGAAATTAAGGGACTACCTCGGGCTTTTCCCCTCGGTTACTCTGTCATCCCGGGATTTCCGCCTGGTGAGGGAAGGCCCGTCGGATCGGAGGAAATGGCTGGATATTCTTTTATCTTCGGCTTCCCGTGAGTACCTGGATTGCCTGCAGTCTTTTCACCGGGCGCTCCGGGAAAGAAATGCCCTGTTAAAAAGGGGAGGGGGAAGCACGGAGTTTGCCGCCTTCGAGCAAGTTCTGGCCCAGTCTGCGGTCAGTTTACAGCAACAGAGGACCACTGCTTTCCCTCACCTTGGCCAAGCATTGGCCCAAAGCTATGCATCTCTTTCGGATGCCCGGGAAGAAGCCAGCCTCGA
>CBFIFQ010000071.1:0-10364 GCA_965661905.1 Opitutales bacterium | reverse complement strand
CCAAACTGCCATCCACAATCGTAAGTGCTTTTCGATTAATCGTTAAGGCATTGTCCCCGGCACTGTAAGAGGCAAGAGATGGAAGTTGATAATTGTCGGGATCGCCGACCGTACCCGAAGTACCCGAGCTGATCGAAATGTTATTCACATAAGGATTTCCCCCACGATCGATTGAACTTGCGGTAACGCCGGCATCCACCGTCAAGGTCTCACTGTTTTGCAGGTTACCAAGCGTGACTTCGGAAGTCTCAATTACATTTGTTCCGTCATAAATCTTAGTCGCGGTTATGGATAATCCTCTTTTGTTGACTGTGATGGAATTCTCTGTTGAAGAGTGAGAATTCTCCGATGAAAGATAATAATTGGTTGCAATGCCACCATTGGTACCATCGCTTAAGGTGACACTGGAAACATAATTATCCACCGTACCAGAGTTGCCGTCGGGACCATTGACATCCTTACTTGCGAGGGTTGCTGAAAAGCCCAATGTTTGGGAACTCACTAGGCCGGAATCGGCATTCCCGGTGATTGCTCCCAACCCACCAGAAGTAAGAAGCGAAGGGCTCAAGTCAGTAAGTCCGTTGTAGGTTTTTTCAGCAATCAGGCTGAGGGGGCGTTTATTGATCTTAAACTCGTCGTCCGAATGCACATCCAGAGTGTAGTTGGGGGCATCACCTCCAGCCAAAACGATTCCAGAGTAAGAAACGGTCTGGTTTTGGGCAACTCCACCAGAGTCGGAAACATTGGCACTCGGAAAACTAGCCGCTTGCCCAGATAGATCCAGTGAAATCGTATCTCCTGTAATGGGTCTTTTGTCAGTATCCACACTACTGGAACCAGCAATCGTATCCTCCAGAGTCGCTGTGCCCACAATCGCTGCCACTGCATCCCCATCATATATCTTGTCCGCACTCTCCAAAGTGGAATCCTTAATTTGCAGGGCTTTTGTCGTAATGGTAACATTGTTCTTGGTGGCGTCGTAGGAGTTGGCCGGCTTGGTGTAGTTCGTTGCTACTCCATTACTTCCATCCGCTAATGTGATTGAAGATATATTTAGATAGGTGTTGTCTGTTACATTTTTGGTGCTTGAGGTCAGACTTCCTGAAAAGGTCAAATCTTCCCCCGAGACCAAATTTACCGAAGTTGAATTCAAGGCTGTAAGCTGATCGTCATCAATGGTTGTCGTACCATCATAGACTTTTGCTGCAAGCAGGTAGACTTCTCTCTCGTTTATAATTACCTTGTTGTCATTTACATTGTAAGAACTTGGGATTCCTGGAACGCTAACTGCAATACCCGTGGAGACAGGAGTGTAGCTGTATGCTGTGGTTGTGTAATTGGATGCAAGGTAAGAACCGGAGTCCGCTAATCCTAAACCAGAATTGGTCGCGTACTTATTAGCAGTTGCCACATTTCTGTCACTGGAGGTAACTGAAAAGATAAGGGATTCACCAGTGACCAAACCAGAGTCTGCGAACCCATTTATTCCAGCGAGTCCCCCAGTGGTGACATTGTCATTGTTCAAAGTAGTGGTTCCATCGTAAGTTTTTTCTCCGCTAAAACCCAGAGGGCGGGGATAAATCTTAGCCTGAGCTGTTGCCTGGGCTGTAATCTCGTAATTCGCTTCATCATCACCCGTAAAATTATTGGTCAAATTAACTGTTTTGTCTTGTACCGTGGAACCACTTAAGGAAACATTTTTGTTTTCAAAAACTCCGGTAAAATTACTTGTGTCAAAATCGAGATTATCACCTGATACTTTACCTATCGCATCCCAATCGGCATTACCGAAATAAAGAGCAGAGCTTGTGGAACCATCATAAATTTTATCATCCACTTCAACACCAGTTATGGTTATTGGCTTTGGTGTAATCGTGACATCATTATAATCCGCAGTGTTGGAAATCCCTGTAAGACTAATGGTGCTATGATCACCCGATGCACTGTCCCATAACTCTTCGCCACTAAAAGCGTAGTCAGTAATGAAACCACCAGGTGATGATGATGAATTTCGAACGGCAGACGATGCATCAGTCAAAGTTATGGCATTGATGTAAGTCATCGAGCGAACTCCATCAGTTACAGTCCCTGCGTGCTCGCTTGCGGTTGTGGCACTTGCATAAGCTAATGTTTCCCCGGTAACACCCGTTGTAATGGTCAAAGCCTCCCCTCCCGAATCTGGCCAGTTTACCGTCGAGTCATAAACCCGGGTACCAGTAATTGTGAGTTCTTTGGGAATAACCTTAAAAGGTGCATTCGCTGCATTAAGCGTTGGCAGGCTGTAATTTTGTGGCTCAAACTCACTTCCACCTACATCGTCTGCCAAAACAATCTTGGTAATGTAATTGTCCGTACGACTTGCAGATGCAACGCCGTCATGCTCGAACCCATAGGTTTCCTTGTGATCATCAGCCCCGGTGACATGTTTTGAGCTTATTGTTCCGACATTTGCACTGGTATGACTAATTACATAAGAAAAATTTTCATTGTTAATGATACCACCAGACGCAGCATCGCCTACATCATCAGTTGAATCGAGAATGACAATCTCACTTTCAATAACTGGGTTAGTATAATAGGGGCTACCGGTTTCCGGCACCACATACCTTGAGATAAAGTTGGTGCCATCATAGGTTTTTTCGGCGGGCAAATAATGAATGGGACGCTGATTAATTCGACCATCGGTTCCATCAATTACATTCGAAGATAATGAATAATTAGAGGAATCGGCTCCACTTAAAATGACATTTTCTATACGGTAATCCTTATCCGTGACATTGTAAGTGATAGTGTATCCCACATCCGTGGTACCATCATACTCCACATCTTTATTTGTATTACCACCGGAATCCCGGTAGGTACCCAAACCGGAAACGCTGACCGTATCACCGGTCTTTATCAGGGATGATAGGTCGTATTGCAAATCCTCCATATCAGGGGTTCCATCATAAATTTTGGTTTTACCTGCGGATACATGGGATTGCAAAAGAGTTAATGACAAAGGTATAACCGTGTGACTTCCACTGACTGCAACAGTACTCGCGAAGACATCTGAATTATCCGTTATTCCACTGGCTTCCAATTTATAGGTTCCAACCTTTAAATTTCCAGAGGGTGAATTATTCCCAGAGGGAGGCCCAATGGTAAAAATGATATTGTTTGTACCATCACTAACTGTTGCCTGATTGGATCCATCAATGGAGTAATTATCAGCCGTGACCGTCTGTGTGGCTGATCCATCATAATAGGAAATTGAAGTGATGCTGTAAGTCGGCACAACATCACCGTAAGTGGTACTGGCGTCACTAAGATTTACCATTAATTCATTGGCAGGAATAATCGTAAAAACCCCGGTTACCGGAGTTTGAATGTCGTAATTTGCAGCAGTTACACCACTGACATCGGGGGTGATGGTGTAGGTACCTGCAACCTCCCCAGCATTTCGAGAAAGGGAAACACTTCCTGACAAAACAGATAAATCCTCTCCAGGCACAAACCCAGAATAACTAACTCCGGCAAAGCCGGAAGGGTCCGTTCCGTTTAAAAATTTAAAGGAATCATTGGCAGTAATTGTTAAATCTGCCTGAGTGATAGAAGCATCAACGGTTGCTGTTGTCGAAGCCAGAACATAATCAGAAGGATAAGAGTTTTGAGAACCGGTAATATTATTAATGGTCAAACCAGTTACTGTGAGGGTATTCGCACTCGCAACATCAGCTGAATTATAATTGGCGTCTGAAAAGCTCAGGTCCGCAGAAGTGTCACCTGATACCAGCCCGGTGAATGTATAAACTGGAGAAAAGTCATCCGCTGCACTATTTAAACCATCGTAGGTTTTTGAAAGCCCAGCAGATGGAGATGCATGAGAAGAATTATTAATAGACACAGTAAGTGTCGCAACATTAGTAGTGACCGGAGCATTTGAACGATTAAGTGTAGGAAGTTTATAGTTTTGTGCCTTTGTTGCTGATCCGGCATTTACAGCGGGTGCCTGTATCGTACCGTTTGTAAGCGTAATCGCGTCAATATAGCGCTGACTTTCAACAGCCTCTACATGTTTATTGTAAACCGTTGCACCAGAGTAAGAAATGGATTCGTTGGAAACCAGGTTACCAATCGACACCTCTGAACCTTCCAGCACATCCGTTCCATCATACGTCTTAGTCGCAGTTAAGGTTACCTGCTTCTGTTCCACTGTGATCGTTTGGGTGTTGGTCACATCATATCCGAGAGCAGTGAGATTTTCAGTTAACGAATATCCTGATTCTTGAAAAACTCCATCACCATCAACGGCTCCAATTACATTCAAATATGATGTTCCACCTCCATGATCAGTGTAGGTAGCGGAATCAATTGCGGCAGTAAGAGTGTCTCCATTTTGCAAACCAGATGCAGAAATAGTGGGGGTTGATTCCCCGTAAGTAAGTGTGGTGCTAGATGGGGTTATGGTTGAAGCTGGTTGCTCGCGATAAATGGCATATTGCCCTGTGGATAAGGATTCCGAATAATTGGCAGCGGATTCATCACTATTATAACGAAATCGCCCAGAACCCGAACCGATCAGACTGGTCAACCCGGATGAACCAGAAACACTGCCCGAGTAAAAAGTGGCTCGTCCAGATCCACCGACGGATACCGTGGGAGAACCGGTGATGGAAACATTTCCTCCCGTACTGGTTCCAGCAGCATCATTCTTACCCGCATTCAAAACGATAGCACTGTCGGAAGTATTGGTAGTGGTCAGGTTTGCCGAAAGGGAGATATCATTATCCGCATTAACAGTAAGGGTTCCAGATCCGGAATTAATGGCATAGCTTATTGCTGCATCCTGTCCTACGGTCGCGAGGAATTCCCCCGAGCTTAAGTTGGCGTTAACGGTCAAATCACGGCCGGATATAAGGGTAAGGTCACCTGCATCCAAATCAATGGCCGAATTAACAACCAGGTCCTGTCCAGCCTCCAAAGTCAAATTATTGCTTCCCGAATAGGAAATTGGCGAACTGACGGTGAGATCGTAACCGCCGGTTCCAGTCTGAATGCTGATATCGGTCGAACCAAGGGCAGTGACAATGGAAGTGGGGTGAATATTGGTATCCCCACTTACGGGAAAGCTCGGCAAAGAATCCGAATCCGTGGTTCCGGATTCAGTGATGACAATATTGCCCGGATCCAAAAGCCATGTTCCGGTATTCCCGAAGGGTGCAATTGTGGAAACCTTTGCCTCATTAATAGCAAGAATGTGACCGGAGGTTTCGATCATTCCACCGTTGCCACCCAAATCACCACCTTTGGCATAAAGTTCGCCCCTTACCGTGGTGAAGGAACCGGGATTCAAAACATCAGACCATACAACGATTGTTCCCCCATTGCCATCTTTGATCGCACTTGCATCGATAACCGTCCCCTTTTCCATAATAACGCGTTGTGACTGGAGAACGGCATGAGGATCATCGAAAACACGGAGTTTTTCATTGGCTCCACCTTGCCAATCCCCACCAATTAAAACTTCCCCCCCGCCAATCGAACCGGTGGCATCGATTACGGAGTCCATCTCTAAGACAATTTCCTCACCCTCAAGGATGACCCTGCCGCCCTCCCCGTGAATCGAAGAAACATCAAGCAAACCAGCATTTTCAACCGTCCCATTTTCTCCACCTGTGAGAATTAATCGCCCCCCTACTCTCTTCATCCCTGTGGCTTTGATGGCACCGGTGTTGCGAACCAAACCTCCGCGAAGGGAGCGGACTGCTTGTGCGGATAAGATGACAAGTCCTTCTTCTGCTTCAATCGCACTGTTGTTCTCCACCAGAGCATTCCATTCACCAGGTGTCACCCGAATACCCGACAACTTACCATAAGGATCAAGTTCCAGTTCAATCATTTCACCTGAAGCTAAAGCAACCGTACCTTTCTCAGCAAAAATAAGCCCTTGGTTGCGCACCTCTGGTGCAAGGAGGGCAATAAAGCCTTCAAACTTGGCACGTAATTCACCTTCATTGATCACTTCTCCATTTCCTTTGCCCTGGAGAAAACGAAGCTGGCCATTCATAAAATCTTCAATGTCCATATTCATTGTGGTGGCAACCAGGCTACCGACATCAACCGATGCAGACCGGCCCAAGTAGACCCCATTACCATTGGAGATAAAGATATGACCGGGTGCCTGGATCCGACCCAAAATTTGAGTGGGGTCGGCTCCGGTAATTCGGTTTAAAGTAGCCGCCGCTGAGTTTGGCTGATTGAAATGAACGGATGCATCTTTCCCCACATTGAAAGATTTCCAATCAATCACCGCTCGTTGACTCGTTTGATTGATAAGCATGTTGGCACCAGAAATATCAATGTGCGCCGCACCAGCCTGAATCTGTTCGCTTGTAGGGAGAGTATTGAGGGGGATGGATTGCGTCCAGGCAACATTGACTTGTACACCGAGCAAAACAACTAAACTTGTGGCAAAAAAACGCCCACCCCGAAAAGATAAAGCCTTAGCAAAAGTGCTTAAAGTAATATTTCTTAACCTGGGAAAAAGTGGTCTCACGCGCGCGTTATATTATAGGAGTAGTTTTCAAGGTATAAAACTAAAAGGTACGGGCAAGCACAATCCACCAGCGATTCTTCTCCAATGTACCATCCGAATCAAAACCGGTATTTGGATCTGGGTTTGGGTTATCTCCAATTCGACGGGCATAGGTTGCCTGAAGGCTGAACCCAAGAGGCGTACTCCAAGAAGTGCTTACCCCAGCTCCGGAAATCTCATACTCGCTGGGGCCAAGGGATGTTGGAGCTCGTTTTTCAACCATCCCCCAATCATAAAAAGGCTTAACAATCAGTGATTTAGCCGCAAGGTAGCGGAATTCAGCACTCAATTTTTGCCCCTGCGGCCCGGTTGCTTCTCCGGAAGGATAAGCACGAATCCCTCCCAGTCCACCAAGACTAAAATTTTCTGCACTATCAAGGTATTCTTGCTCATTAACTGATGACCCTACTGAGATTTGCTGTGCATTCGAAGATGAAATATCGACTCCGTATTGTCCGGTGAAAGAAAGGAACAAGCTGAGTTTTTCTGTAAAAGACTGCTGACGGGTGAGAGTATAATTCATTAACGAATGGTAATTTTTACTGACATTATACCCCTCTGCCTTCCCATGGGTGAGTGAAAAACTGACACTATTGGCACCACCTTTAATGAATTTATCAAAAAAATTGGCTGAAAACTGAACCTTTGCATTATCAATGGAATATTCTTTTTGGAGAGCACCTGCAACCGTGGTGCTGTATTCCCGGTGATCATAACTAAGGGTTGAATATAAATTTCCTTCCCGGCTTCGAATGATGGGATAACGCAAGCTCAATCCCTCTTCACTTACCTTACCAGATATGTCTAAACTCTTCAACTCAGGGGCAACCACATTGTAGTTCATACGGCTGACATTGAGGTTCATCTTCCATCCACGAGCTCCCAAGGGAAAACCCAAACTAAAACGCCCATAGCGACTTCCTTTGCTTTTCAATGTTTGCAGGGCAAGGGTTTCACCAAACTGGAAAGGACTGACAAGCATTCCAGAAAAAGAAACTTTTTCAGCACCAAGCGACCGCGAGTTGGCATTGTCCGCGGCAATATCAGCGATGTAAGCCGGTTCCTTGGAACTTTTGACCACAAGATCAACATGAGCCGGTTTTGGGCTGGACTGCAAGAAGCCGGTTAAACTAACCCCAGGTAAATCATCAGCCACTAAAAGTCTTCGGTCAAAATCACTGGCTTCATAAAGCTGGCCTGATGAAATTTGACTATTTAGGAGCGACAATACGATCGACTCCTTAACTGAACTGGATCCAGTCGGGTCAAAAATAACTTTCCCAAACCTGCCTTCAACCACATCAATTTTCACGATCCCATCTGTTATATCCTGAGGCGGGATGACTGCCCGGGCGATATTACCATTCTGTTCATACTTTTTTTCAATAACAGCAGTGACTTTAGAAAGGCCGCTAAAGGTAATAGGCTTATTAACGAATCCCTTTAAAACTTGCTCCAACTCTTCGATTGAAAACCTACTCACACCAGAAAACTCCCAGGATTTAGGCTTAAAACTCTCTTCCTCCGGATCTGGAGATACCTCAATTTTCATGATTGCATCTGCTTTCTGAGCAGGGGTGCCAGGGTCATTGGCGCTCAGCAAAAAGGTAAGATTAAAAATCAGGAAACTAGCCAAAAAATGGATCCTGCTTTTAATGAAGTATGTGAGACACATAGGGCGACTGGAATTTATAAGAGCTATTACAACTTTTTACATTGCCTCCCAAAATCGAATTAAGCAAACAAATAAACAAGTAAATGAAAGCTTAATGCAGTCGCCAGAAAAAGAATCGAGTCCTTTTAAAATCGCATTAAAGAGACACTCCGTTCCGGCTTAAGCTAAATTCCCTCGGCTAAGTGAAGCAGAGGCATGCAACGGTGGGAAAAATTTCCATTCTGAGGTTTCTCCAATAATTCAATCAATTTGGTAAACATTGAGTCCACGGGTACTTCAATGGTTGATATTCCGTATTTCAAGTATTGAAGTGAATCAATCTTATCAAAACCGAGGATATGAATGTCTTTACCAACCTTGAACCCATTCTTTTCAAGGATCGAGGCAGCCCCTTGGGCAATTCCGTCAGAAAAAGTGATTAGGTAATCAAAAGTTTCATTCCGCAAATCAGCCAGTAAATCATGGGCTAATTGTTCCCCTAAGTGGAAGGTATTTTCAGCTAAATTACCTCCTTGAGGATTGGGGTAGGTTTGAACTTTAGAAAATGACTTGCAAAGGGCACTGGTTTGCTCGCCACAGGCAAGTAAATCAAAAATTTTCTCATCAATCAAAACCCGTGTCAGCTTGTTCACTTTGAGAAATTCCAAAAAACCAAGGTAGGCTTGGTTTCGAGAAAAACCGATTAAATGGCTACCCGAAGACAATAGTTTTTCCTCCATGCCTTGATCTGGTACATCAAAAGGAAAGTTGTAAATATAATGGGGAACAGCCTGCAATAATTTACGTAAAGCTCTATCCTCTAAGTCCTTAACTCCAAAGTTCTCAAGCATAGGGCTCATTAAAACAATGATACTGTCAACCCGGTTACCCATCAATTCGCGAACGGCATCAGCCAACCCTCCATCAGCACTAACATGAATTTGCAGGGTTTGATCTGAACCGAGAAAGTAGTGATTTAATTTCTCTAATGCTGTAAGCGTATGAGAATAAAGGGGGCCGTGGCACAGCAAACCAACCCTGCCCTGCTTTTTCTTCCGCAAGGAAATCGCAGTTCGATTCGGAACAAACCCAATATCATCCATGGCTTGAGTAATCCGGTCATAAGTAGCCTGCGAAATTCTTTTTTGCTTCCAGTTGTCGTTTATGATCGCGGAAATAACCTGCCTCGATGTGCCGGTTTTCTCGGCAAGTTCTGATGTGGAATAGTAGCGTGCCTGCATCATATAAAATGGACTGAAAGAAATATCACCTTTCTACACACCAGAAAAACAAGAAAAACCGCCATCTACGGCAAGAACTGTTCCGGTTACAAAAGAGGACGCATCGGAAAGTAGGTAGTGAATTGAACCATAAATCTCTTCCTGTCTCCCAAAGCGACGAAATGGAGTTTTGTTGATCACCTGCTGTCCCCGTGAAGTAAAACTGCCATCCTCATTGGTTAGAAGTGCCTTATTTTGCTTGGAGATGAAAAAACCCGGAGCCACTGCATTTACCCGTACTTTATCTCCGTATTTGATGGCCATTTCAGTCGCCATCCATCGCGTAAAATTATCAATTGCAGCTTTTGCATTTGAGTAGCCTAATACTCGGGTCAATGCCTGTGGGGAAGACATCGATGAAAAATTAATCACACACCCATGCCCTTGCTCTTGAAAAGCCTTTCCAAAAACCAGAGTGGGTAAAACTGTACCCGTAAGGTTCAAGTCCATCACTTTACTGTAATCACTGATATCTAGGCTGAAAATATCCTGATCCGGGCCGATATTGGCCCCAGGCATATTCCCCCCCGCACCGTTAATCAAGGCATCAATGCGCCCGAATTCTTCAATCACTTTCAAATATCCTGCTTGCAGGGCATTTTCATCAAGAACATCACATGTCAGACCCATACAATCACCGGATATCTTGCGAGCTTCCTCCACTGAAAGATTTACTCGTTCAGGGTTTCGCCCAAGGTAGACAACCTTAGCACCATTTTGCTGCAAATATTGGGCAGCACCTCCTGCAAGCACACCCGTGGCCCCAGTGACCACAATGACTTTGCCCGAAATAGTAAATAGATCATTCATCATTTCACCTCTCAACATTAGCGTACCACCCGGGCACCACCCC
>CBFIFQ010000070.1:0-11080 GCA_965661905.1 Opitutales bacterium | reverse complement strand
TGGGTAGGTCAGGCACTTGCCGATTCCATCCAAGTCAAAGAGGGAGATGTGATTTCATTTCTTGCCAGCGGGCGAAGAGAGGAGATGAGAATACGGATGATTTTAGATGATCCGGAGGGTAACCTTCCCGATGACCTTGTGCTTGGAGACCTTCCCACCGTCCAGGGTTTGTTGAGCCGGTCCGGGGAGCTGAACCGGGTGGAGGTGGTGGTGGCGGATATCGACCGCAGGGAGGATACCGCATACCTTGAAGGTATAGAATCCCGCCTGCGCAGGAAATTGCCTGAAAACCTAACCCTTTCACCCACGGAAAACCGGGCAGCAGACCGGGCAGCGATGACGGCCGCTTTTCGGTTGAATCTTACCATTCTCTCCCTGATTGCCATCCTGGTGGGAGCCTATCTTATATTACAGGCTTTGGATGCGGCGGTGGTCCGAAGGCGGGCGGAAATTGCCACGCTTCGGTCTTTAGGCGTGGATGGTTCGGTCCTTTTCAGTACCTATCTGTTTGAAGCCTTAGCTCTGGGTATGGTTGGCTCGGTTGTCGGGATCGGGGTGGGGCAGGTGTTGGCTTTGGGTGCCGTGGGGATGTTGGCCGATACCGTCAATGCTCTTTACTTTGCCACATCGGTGGAAGCCTTAACGATTACTTCCATGGATGTAATCGTGGGGATGGTGCTGGGGGTGCTCTTTAGCCTGCTTGCAGGTTGGCTGCCCGCCCGGGATGCCACCCAAACACCACCCGCACAGGTTTTGGCGAAGGGAGATTGGTCACCGGGGTTTTCCTGGTTGAGGAGGCCCAGGATTGGCCTGGTCCTGCTGGGGGTTGGGGGGCTGGCTTTGTTCCCTCCTCCTTTTGTCATGGAGGCCGGCTCGAAGATGCCAGTTGGTGGGTTTATTGCAGCGGGTTGCTGGATATTGGGGGCGGCCCTTCTATCCGGGAATGTTTTGGTTTTACTGGCCCAGTGGATACGTCCGTTTTGCAGCGGGCCGGTTTCGCGGCTTGCCTGCAGTCGCTTACAGGACGGCTCGAGCCGGCACAGGCTGGCGGTGGCCGGGCTGGTGGTGGCGGTAAGCATGGTGACGGGGATGTTTCAAATGATCGACAGCTTTCGGGGTACCATCGAGGAGTGGTTTGATGTTCGTTTTCAGGCCGACCTTTACATCTCTGAGAGCGGAGTGACCGGGGCCGGAAGTATCAATGGTATCGACCCCAAACTGATGAAGGAATTGCTAAGTCAGCCCAATATCCGCTATGCCGATGTTATGCGTATATGTTATGCCAAGCCTGCCAGAGGGGTGACGGTATTGGCAGGTGTGGACATGAAACACTGGTCTCAGGAGGCACGCCAGATATGGCTGAAAAAGCCCGGGTCCTTGCAGGTGGAGGAGGGAGCAGAGCCTGCCCTGGTCAGTGAAACCTTTGCCCGGCGTTTTGGGGTATTGGAGGGGGGAGTGGTGGAGCTGGATACACCGGCGGGAAAGAAGAAGGTCTCTCCTTTTGGAATCTTTTGTGATTATGGTAATGAGTTTGGGATGGCCGCTATTTCCAAAAATAAATGGACCCAGTGGACGGGGACTGACCGGGCGGTCAATGTGAGCCTGTACCTGGAGGACCGGTCGAGTCTGATAGAAATGCGGGACCAGTTGCGGATCGCCTATCCGGGTCTGGATATCCGCAATGAACGGGAACTTCGGGATGTGGCTTTGGGGATATTTGAGCAGACTTTTCAGGCAACCCATGCCCTGAGCCTGATTGGGCTGGCGGTTGCCTTTGCCGGGCTGCTTCTTGGCTTGCTGTCGATTTTTGATGAATCCACCCAGACCTGGCAGACCTTGAAGCACCTGGGCTTTTCCACATCGCGTTTTGTCTGGGCGGCTGGCCTGGAAGGGGCGGGGATTGGGGTGGCTGCCTGGGTGGTTGGTGCCATGACCGGATTGGCCCTGGGGTGGTTGCTGGTGTTTGTGATCAATGTGCAATCTTTTGGTTGGACCTTGCTGTGGACAGTCCCTGTGGAAAGTATTTTATGGTTTGGTGCCTTGCTTACCGCAGTGGGGATGATATCGGGGATGATATCGGCCACTTACTGGAATTTTCGAAGAAGATGAAATTGCTCCCAACATTGTTTTTCCTGGCTTGCCTAAGTTCTTATGCTGAGTGGATTGAGCCACCCGCCCGGTCAAGTAAAGGCTTTCTGGTGCCCACACCAGATTACAACCCGAATTTCCCCCAAGACCATGGGGCCCATCGGGGCTATGGCCTGGAGTGGTGGTACTGGGTGGGGCACCTGGAGACCGAAGAGGAGGGGGAGAAGTTCGGTTTTCAATCCACCATTTTTCGGGTTTCAGGGGATCCCCAGAAAGCGATAGAGGTGGGAGCCGAAGCGTTTGGGAACCGGCAGCTTTTTCTTACCCACTCGGCCCTGAGTGACCAAGCCCGTGAGCATTACCTGCACCATGAAAGAGTCTTGCGTGAAGGCTGGCAAGCCCGGGCAAGCCAGGAAACCCTGGACCTGGAGGTTGGAGGAATCGAAGCCACGATGCATAGCGATGGGAAGGGGCACCGGTTGATGACCCTATATCCCAAGGGCGGCAAGTTGGAGCTCGACCTGATTCCCTCGAAGCCACTGGTACGGTTTGGGGAGCGGGGGCTGAGCCGGAAAGGGGATGGAGCGGCGTCGGTCAGTTGGTACTGGTCCTACTCCCGCCTTGTAGCCACTGGTACACTGACCCACCAGGGCAGGGCACAAAAAGTAAAGGGGGTGGCATGGATGGATCATGAGATTTCATCCAGTCAATTGGGGAAGGGACTGGCTGGCTGGGATTGGACCTGCATGCAGTTGAACGACGGAACCGAAGTGAAGGCTTATCGTCTGCGCAAGGAGGATGGATCCAGTGACCGGTGGTCGGCGGTGTATTGGATTGATCAAGAGGGTGAGATTGAACAAGTCTATGCTGATAAGTTTACCTGGGAAGAGGAAGAGGAATGGACGAGCCCGACCACCGGCTTGACTTACCCAACGGATGTATCGATAACGGCGAGGCACCCCATCGAGGGCGAAAAAAGCTATCGCCTGCGCCCGGTTATGGATGATCAGGAATTTTACGGCAACCGGGCGGATAATGCCTACTGGGAGGGGGCCTGTGATGTGCTTGACGCCAAGGGTGAAGAGATCGGGCGGGCCTACCTTGAGCTGGCGGGATACGGTGGCGGACTTGGGGCCCGCCTCAATTAGTTGATGCCTTAGAACAGTTCAAGCACTGTCTTAAATCGACAGAATAAATACGCAAAATGCGGTTTTCAAATGATTGATTTTCTTTTACTATAGGCGGTTTTGATGCTCTGTATCCAATCTTTCAAATTATATAAGCCATGAACTATTTCGACTGCGACAAAATCCAATACGAGGGACCAAGTTCCAAAAACCCGCTTGCCTTTAAGCACTACAACGCCAACGAGGAAGTCGGAGGCAAGGCCATGAAGGACCACTTAAGGTTTGGGGCGGCATACTGGCATGTCATGCGCAATGAACTGGCGGACCCATTCGGTGCGGGTACGGCGCAAATGCCCTGGTATTATAAAAGCGACTCGGTGGAAAATGCGATTGCCCGGGTGGATGTATTTTTTGAATTCCTGGAAAAAATTGGTATTGATTACTACTGTTTTCATGACCGCGACATTGCCCCGGAGTTGAATGATTTATCCGCTTCCAATGCCGCCCTGGATAGGGTGGTGGCCAAGCTCAAGGAAAAACAGGAGGAGA
Organism: Opitutales bacterium; assembly: GCA_965661905.1. Taxonomy (GTDB): domain Bacteria; phylum Verrucomicrobiota; class Verrucomicrobiia; order Opitutales; family Seribacteraceae; genus Seribacter. The sequence goes on along the minus strand of CBFIFQ010000070.1, from coordinate 7,316 downwards.
CGGGAGTACAATTGCTCTGGGGGACCGCCTGCTTATTTGCCCACCCCCGCTATGCCCATGGGGCGGCCACATCTCCGGATGCCCGGGTCTATGCCTATGCCGCGGCTCAGGTAAAGAAAGCGATTGAGGTGACCCATGAACTTCATGGTCTTGGCTATACTTTCTGGGGTGGCCGTGAGGGTTACAGTTCTTTGCTGAACACCAATATGAAAAGGGAACTCGATCACCTTGGTGCTTTCCTGCACATGGCGGTGGACCATGCTAAAAGCATTGGCTTTGATGGTCCTTTCTATATCGAGCCCAAACCCCGTGAGCCCTCCACTCACCAGTATGACAGTGATTCTGCGGCCTGCCTTAACTTTTTGAGAGAGTATGACCTTCTTGATCATTTTAAACTAAACATTGAAACCAATCACGCCACCCTGGCCGGGCATACGGTACAGCACGATCTGACCGTGGCGGCCAATGCCAATGCCCTGGGCAGTATTGATGCCAACACCGGGGATACTTTAATTGGGTGGGACACCGACCAGTTTCCCACCGATATCTACATGACCACCGAGATCATGCGGGTGGTGCTGGATATGGGAGGCTTCACCACGGGGGGGCTGAATTTTGATGCCAAACGCCGGCGCGAATCTCATGAGCCGATTGATTTGATGCATGCCCATATTGGGGGTATGGATGCTTTTGCCCGTGGCTTAAAGATTGCCCACGCGATTCAGGAAGATGGCCGTTTGGCTCAATTTGTAGAGGAGCGTTACTCCAGCTTTGATAAGGACATCGGAGCCAAAGTGGAAGCGGGCACTGCAAGCTTTGCCGAGCTTGAGCAATATGCCTTGGCCAATGGGGAGCCCACCCTGAACAGTGGCCGTCAGGAAATGCTCGAGAACTTGATCAACGAATTTATCTAATATTAAGGGTTGGGGGATACGGGATGCCTAAACCGCTTCCCCTCAAATTCAATTCGACACCCTTTAATTCTAATCACTAAGGTAAGGGATGATGAATTTTCCCTCCTTACTCTTGCTTGCCCTTTGGTTTACCCCCTTTGTTTTATCGGGGCAAGCCAAGCAGCCAGCTGCTATTTTCCAACCTTACGACCTGTGGTATGAGGTATATCTCGGGCAAATGAAAGCAGGTTATGCCCATGATAAAATGTACCGGGATGGGGATTTGGTGAAAAGCCGGAATGAGATGGTTATGCAAATAAAACGGGTGGGGCAGGTCTTGGAAATAAAGGCTGTGCAAACCACTGTGGAAAAATTGTCCGGTGAGTTGGTTGCGTTTTCCACGGAGACAAAAATGGCGGGGATTCCCATGGTGAAAAAGGGAAAGGTCGAGGGAGATGAACTGGTGGTTTATGAAAGACAGTTCATCAAGGGGAAAGAAAGCCGCTATCCTTTTGATCCCGAGGGTCGTATGAGCTGGGGGGTCCAGAAAGAGTTTCTGGAAAGAGGATTTAAGCAAGCGGGTAAAAACTATCAAATGAAGGTGTACTCTCCGGACATGAGTATGCGTTCCGCCGTACCTTCACTTGTAGAGGTCTATGGAAAGAAGAGCCTGTTGCACGGCGGGGTAAAGACTGATGCCTATGAGGTGGCGATGACTTTAAAAAGTGGCATGGGTGATGTTCGTACCCTGTCCTGGTTTAATGATCAGGGCCTGGCATTGCGGACGGAAATGAATATGGGCGGTATTCAAATAAGCCTGGTGCAGGTACCGGAAAAGAAGGCAAAAAAGATGGAGGCGGAAGTGGAAGAGTTTTTGTTGGATACGGTGATTTCACTGGGTAAGCCCATCTCCAAAGCAGCAAAGTCCACCACTTTTTATATGGAAAGTTTGCAAGGCCCATGGGATGCAAAGCTTCACCAGGGTCCTCTCCAAAAAGTGGAGAAAATCAATGAGAAACAAGTGAGAGTATTGGTGCAGTCTGATGAGTTGGTAGAAGGGGAGGTTTTACCCGGAGAAAAAAGAAATGAGTACCTTGCTCCCAACCCTTACTTGGACACTGATGATTTGCTTATTCAAAACCTGGCCAAAGAAGCAAGGGGACAGGAGAAAGAAGCCGAGGCAATAGCCGGCCTTTTATCCTCTTTTGTTCATGGTTATATAAGTTCGAAGAATTTTGCCGTGGGCTTTGCCAGTGCCAGTGAAGTTGCCCGTAAGAGGGAGGGGGACTGCACCGAGCATTCTGTCCTGCTGGCGGCCTTGGGCCGTGCCTGTAAAATACCCAGCCGGGTGGTTACCGGGTTGGTCTACGCACCCCGATTTGAGGGCAAGCGGCATGTGCTTGTCTATCACATGTGGACCCAGTTTTACCTTCAGGGTAAATGGGTGAATTATGACTCAGCTTTGGGTTATAAAAAATGTCCGGCGGACCGAATCGCTTTTTCGGTTTCTTCGCTCGCGGGCGAGGACCTGACAGAGTCGATGATCCCGGTGATGAACCTGATCCAGAATATTACCGTCTCGTTGAAGTAAATGTACCGGGAAGGTGAAACCTGTTACGGTTGATCCACGAGTTCAATCTTTTGAAGGATTCTCTGGGCTTCCGGTTCAGCGAGGCGAACTGTTTTCTTGCTTTCCAGATCCACGAGGGTAACCGAGAAAGTGGCAATGCTGGACCATTCCAGTTTTTTACTCTTATCTTTTTCCTGCTTAAAATCACTTTTTTGGACCAAAATTTGTTGCGGCCCTTTTCCGGTAACTTTGGCATTGTACATGAAATCCCCCTGATTTCTCTCCCGGCTAAGAAATCCGCTGCCAGTGCGTAAGCGCAGGGTGTGTGGCCGCCCCTGAGGGTCGATGGTGAAGGCGAGCACTTTGTCACCCGAGCAGTCGAGAAGGGGGCTTTGGAATTTATAAGTACTGATGGAGTCCCCATTTCGGCTGGACCAGCCGGTGATGCCTTGGGAGAAATCATCAAGCAGTCCAGTTTTGGGAAGACTGGCGAATGCCCCAAGATCTAGAACTTCGGGTTCGTGAATCGCCTCGCTGGAATTAATTGAAAAGGTCTGGGCTGTTCCTTTCTGCAGGGGTATTTCCTGCTTAAGTTTGTAGCGGCAGTGGGCAAAAACATAAAGGGGAAGCTTGGGGTAAACCCTGATCTTGGATTGCCAACGGTTTCCCGCTTTTTGGGCAGGGACCCGCTCCCAGAAACGGGTGCGGGAATTGGGGTCATAGCTGTAGTAGATTTCCACATCCACCAGGTCTTCCACTGACTGGGGGCTGACGGAGAAAGTGGCCCATTCATTTTGAATGGAAAAAGTGGAGGGTGGGGTTACGGGAATGTTGAGGTCCTCCCCGGCGAGATATTTTTTAAACCACAGGGTGAGAAGCGACCACTGTTCCGGTCCGGGCCCATGGTTATGATGTACATTGGAGCTTACCCGCCAGTGATTGTGAGGCAGTAAATCCATGGAGCGGTAAATCCGTTCAAAGGTGGAATGGAAATCGTTGGTGGAGGTGATGAAGGCGACCGGGCACTGGACATCAGGCCAATAAGCCTGGGGGTCGATGGTGTTTTTGTACATTTCCAGGTTCTTGAAATGCGGCCTGATACTGCTGCCGGTAATGCCTCCGGGGAAATCAATATATTTAAAGCCTGTGCCGCCCACAAAGGGAGCCACCGCTCTTAATCTTTGGTCGGTGGAGGACAGGGCAGTAATCATGCCTCCCATGGAAAAACCACTAAAACCGATACGGTCGGCTTTCACTTCAGGCTGTTGCTCCAGGAAGGTAATTGCCCGGCGGGCAGCCACTGCGAGTAAGAACCAGTTACTGTTGCGGGGGCTGGGGATTGGGTCGATAGTGTACTCATCGGGTTGCATGCTACGCTTCCATCCCTTGCGCAGAGCTTTGCTGTAAAACCTCGGGCCCTGGGTGGGGTCAACCTTGCCCCAGTCGGTATGAATGTCGATATCATCTTCCATGGGACGGCCAAGCCAGTTTACATCGATACAGGCGAAGCCCTGTTCAGCAAAGTGAATGCTCCGGCTACGTTCCGCCCGTTGACCTCCGCCGTGGGTCCAGACAAAGGCCGGGTGTTTACCCGGCCTGTTGGGGAAGGAGTAATAAGCGGCGACCCGGGAGTCCACGCCTTTAAACCGGCCGACTTTGTATGTGATGTAGCGGGTGGTGACTTGGTCCGTTTTCCATTCTTTGATGACCTTTACATCCAAAGCTTCTGTCCTGGGGTCATAAGATGCCCAAAGCTCCCCTGCGGTTTTTGCGATTTCCCCCGGATCATTAATAGGGGGGAAGGTGTCCTGGCTGAGAAGGTAACAGGTGGAAAAGAGAAAGAGAGAAATGAACTTGGTCATGGATGAAGTGAAATAAGAAAAACGGGCTTTTTATGAAATACCCGGGACTTGGTCGACTGGAAACCTCGATAATTTACTGAAAATGCCAAGAGCTACCGGATGGATCTTCTCGGGCTTGCTCACCCATTGGGAGGCAATTGACCTTTTTGGCAAAGTGGTAAGCCATCCCAGACCTTGTAGCCATCGATGCCTTCGGAGGAGGATTGAAAAGGGCCGGCTGGTGGGCTTGGGCTATCCGCTTTCATGAAATTGAAAATCAAAGGATGCTTTCCCTGGGTATTGGGAGGGTTTCCCTTTTTAGAACTGCTTGGCCCCGAAAGAAAAAGCAGGTGCTTCCCGGAGTCATACCTAACCTGCATACCGGGTATGAACTTACTGTTCTGGTCATTGAGTACTTGCCTCTTCTCCCAAAATAAACGCCATTCATCGGCAGTCAGTCCTATTTCTTTTTCATTTATCACAAAGGCTGAAGGCACTTCTTTCTTGTTGATGTTTTGAAGCATCAGCTCCCTGAATTGTGCGGAGTCCCACGGAGTGGGCTGGTCACTGTAGGCATTGATTACGAAATTTCTTTTGCTGGAAGAGGTGGCGTAGAGGTTGTAATCAAAGCGCTGTGGCCCGCTGCGGTGAGATGGGTAATTAACTTCAATGAGAGGGCTTCCCCCAATTATTAAATTATTAAAAAATGAATGCTTTTGACTCCTGGTTCTTGGAGAGACTTGCTTGATTTGAATGACTCGTTCCGGGCTTGCATTGCCTGGGTTGCAGGCGAGTATGTTATTGGAAAAGGTAGCTCCGGATGCGTCATGGATGTAGACCGCCTTTTTCCCATTGGCAAAGATGATGTTTTGATCAACCAAAAGGCGGTCATAGCCGTAATCACTCATCTCCAGGAAAATGCCATGGGTGCCATTGTCATGGATGATGTTTTGCCTAATTTCGGTATCGGGGAATTCATTGTCCAACCAAACACCAGGTGAGTGTGGGTTGTGAGCTATGTAATTTCTTTCAATGAGCCCCTTTTCCATTTTGTGACATTTGATTCCTCCATGCTCCCATCTTTTGGCTCCTGTAAATTGGAGGGAATTGTTATGGAGGATTACATTATTCCGGATGATAAGATTCCTGGAACCATAACTGAGGATACCAGCTGAACCATTATCCAGCAGATAATTTTCTTCGATGAGGTTATGGAGTGATGTCGATCGGGTAGGGGTATGCCTGTCCATCCGCCCACAGTCAATGGCCACGGTGTTGGCAAAGCGAATGATATTTTTTCTGATTGTCCAGTGATGGCCGGCGGCCAGCCCAATTGCCCCGCTCTGGGCATGTTGATCGACTTTCCAGAAATCGGTGGGGTATTGATTTCCGCAGTGTTCAAAGATAAAGCCCTCCACAATAATGTGCCCAAGGCCCCGCTTGACCGGAGCGAAAAGCCTGCGGCGGGTGGTGATTTCAATGTCTACTTTCTCGGGGTTGAGCTTTCCAAAATAGACATGCAATCTTTGCTCTTTGGGGTTGTACCACCAGGTGTTGGGTTTTAATTCAGACCGGAGAGGCACCTGTTTCCAGGGCGAGCCATCAATGAAGAGCTGTCCGCAGGTGTAGCTTATCTGCTTATCCGCAGATTTGAATTTTGGGTCACCCGCCTCTTTCCGTGTGTGCTCGGGAAGCCCGTCTCTTCCGTATGGTGTGGAAGAAAGTTCGACTTCAAACGGGTTGTGGTGGTCAATATATTCAGGGCTCCGGTCGTTGAAAAGGCTGGGGTCGGGCCGGGCGGAAAAAATGCCATCGTCCTCCTTTATCCATCTGGGCTTCCATAGCTCAGAGCCCTTTATAAAAACTCTTTTCCCGCTCTCCCCTCGATAGGTTATGGGTTGTCCTTTTTCTCCTCCCCGGACCGGAGTGATGCGTTCACGATATGTGCCTTCAAGTACCAAAATCGTATCTCCCGGTTTTGCCCTTCTTGCCCCGGATGAAATGGTTCGCAGGGGCTTTTCCAAGCTCCCACGGTTGGCATCATTGCCGGTGGGAGAAATGTAAAAGGTTCGGGCATGAAGAATGGGCAGTATCCCGAGGAAAAGAAAAAGAAGTCCTGTTGCCTTTGATAGAGAAGGTGTCATTTTTCCTTAACTGGTGCACAGGGTGATCCGTTGAGGTATTTCTGCAGGATAGCTTTCATGCTCTCCACTCGTTGGGGATATTTGTCTGCAAGGTTGTGCTTTTGGCGGGGATCTTTTTTTAAATTAAACAATAGGCATTTATTTTCCGGTCCGAATGCTGGCAAGTCAAAGTGTTGAAGATAGGAGGAAGGTTCTTTCTTGGCTGCACCTTTAAAGGTGTTGAAAAGGACCCAGTCTCCCTGGCGTAGGGCGAATTCTTCCGGCTTTGTGTTTTGGACGGTGGCGTGGCGAAGCGGTCTGGGGTATTCTTGCTGCTCGAGGACAGGCAGTAGGTTGTAACTGTCCATGGCTTCCTTTTTATTCAATTTGTAGCCGGTGATGTGGGCAAAGGTGGCAGCGAAATCAACCTGGCTGACGACCTCATCAGAGACCGAGCCCGGCGGAATCCTGTCAGGCCAGCGCATGATCATGGGTACGCGGTGACCTCCTTCATAGAGGTCGCGTTTGACTCCACGATATTCTCCCGAGCTCCACTGGTTAAATTCATGCAATCTTTCAAAGGCATGGGTTTCCGGACCGTTATCCGCAGAGAATATAACCAGGGTATTTCCGGCAAAGCCATGGTCTTTGAGGGCATGCAATACTTTGCCCACCATGGCATCGGTCTCGATTACAAAGTCGCCATAATAACCCGCCTGGGACTTTCCGTGGAATTCTTGATTGGGAACAATAGGATAGTGGGGGGAGTTGAAAGCTAGGTAAGCGAAGAAGGGCTCATTCTTTTTTTGCCCAGCTATCCACTCCACTGTTTTCTGGGTGATGGAGGGAAGAACATCATAGGGGTCCCAGTCTTCCGCCATCGGACCCA
>CBFIFQ010000069.1:0-11182 GCA_965661905.1 Opitutales bacterium | reverse complement strand
ACGGACACGCCAATCTCTTAGGCAACCGATTGGCAGTTCATAAGGCATTTGACCATAAAGCAAATGCATTTTGTTTCTTTTCCCAATTCAGTGGTTCTTTCATAGTTTGTAAACTTTCCTAATGGATAAAAAAGATATAATTGATTTGCTCGAGCGCATCGGCACGATGATGGAAATTAAGGGCGAAAACCCCTTTAAAATTAGGGCTTACCTTTCCGGTGCCCGGACTTTGCAAACCATGGAGGATGACTTGGGTGAAGTGATTGCCGAGGGGCGGCTCGGAGATATTCCCGGGATAGGGAAAGCTCTTACCGAAAAGATAGAAAATTTACACAATACGGGTAAACTTGAGTTTTATGATAAATTGGTGGCTTCAGTCCCCGCGGGTCTGATGGACTTGCTGGATATTCCCGGGCTGGGTGGGAAAAAAATCAAGGTCCTGCATGACAAGCTTGCGATTGATTCCATTGACAGTCTCCGCCTGGCCTGTGAGGCAGGTAAGGTGGCGGAACTAAAAGGTTTTGGGAAAAAAACCGAAGAAAAAATACTTTCAGGTATTGAAAACCGGGAAGCCTATGCAGCCCGTCACCTCTGGTGGGATGCCCGTTCCGTGGTGGAAAAGATTTTGCCGGGACTGGAGGCTTTACCGGAAGTTGAACGGGTGGAAGCTGCGGGTAGTTTCCGGCGGGGGATGGAAACAGTCGGAGATCTTGATTTCCTGGTGGCATCCTCCAATCCGGCCCCAATTATGGACTGGTTTACTTCCATGGATAGTATAGCAGAGGTCACCGCTCATGGAGATACCAAGTCAAGTGTCCGGTTGGAGGGGGGCATGCAGGCGGATTTGCGGGTGGTGCCAACAGCGCAGTTTTATTTTGCCCTGCATCACTTTACCGGCTCCAAGGATCACAATGTACGAATGCGACAGAAGGCACTATCAATGGGACTAAGCCTGAGTGAATGGGGCCTTCGCCCGGAAGAGCAAAAAGACTCGTCACGAAAGGCGGGCCCGATAGAGGCTCATTCCGAAGCGGATATTTTTGAGGCTTTGGGTTTGCAGTATGTTCCGCCGTCCCTCCGTGAAGGTATGGGGGAAGTGGAAGCGGCTGATCGGAATGAACTGCCCGAACTGCTTGAATTCGCGGATTTAAAGGGATGTTTTCATAATCATACCACCGCGTCGGATGGGCGGAACACCCTCGAGGAGATGGCGAAAGAAGCTGATCGGCGGGGGTGGGAATACCTGGGGATATCTGATCATTCCAAGGCGAGTTTCCAGGCCAATGGTCTGGATGAGGAAAGACTTTCAAAGCAAGTTCAGGCGATCAATAACATCAATGAGAGCGGAAATTTCCGGGTTCATCTCTTTTCGGGGTCTGAAGTGGATATTTTATCCGGAGGGAAATTGGATTTTGAAGATTCGGTGCTGGATGCTTTGGATTATGTGGTGGCCTCTGTTCATAATGGTCTCACCCAGGACGAGGAAACCATGACGGCCCGTATCATCAAGGCAATCGAGCATCCAAAGGTCACCATGATTGGACATGTCAGTGGGCGTTTATTGCTCCGCAGGGAAGCCAGTAAAATCAATTTCACAAAGATTTTGGATGCCGCCATTTCCAATGGCAAAATTCTGGAGTTAAATGCCAACCCCATGCGCCTGGATATGGATTGGAGGCATTGGCGCCGGGCGGCGGAAAAGGGTTTGCTTTGCTGTATCAACCCTGATGCTCATGCCTTACATCATTTTGATTTTCAGCATGCCGGAGTTCTTGCTGCCCGAAAAGGCTGGCTTACGGCGAAGGATGTATTCAATACCCGTACTCTCAGGGAAGTGCAGGAATATTTGATCGGTTCCTGACCGGGTAACCAGTTATGGCCCTGATTAGTTTTCGCAACCTGTCTGTTTCTTTTGGGGGCCCCATGCTCCTCGATGATGCCGGCATTACCATTGATAAAAAAGAGCGAATTTGCCTGCTCGGGAGAAATGGGGAGGGAAAGTCTACATTGTTGCGAATTCTGGCCGGGCAGGTGAAGCCCGATGGGGGTGAAGTGGAGAAAATATCAAATTTTCGCGTCTCTAAACTCGATCAGGAAATTCCTGTGGGGGTCGATGGCACAGTTTTCGACCTGGTGGCAAATGGCCTGGGTCCGGAGGCTGATCTTATCCGAAGGTACAACCTGGCCCTCCAACAACTGGAAGATAATCCGGATGACCCCGAATGGGTTGAGGAAGTGGATCGTTTACAGGAAGAACTGGATCAGACTGATGGATGGAGCCTGGACCATCGGGTATCCTCCGTCATTGACCGGGTGGGTTTAAAAAGTGAAGAGAAATTTGATACCCTATCCGGGGGGAACAAAAGCCGGGCTATGCTTGCCCGGGCGTTGGTCAGCGAACCCCATTTGCTCATCTTGGATGAGCCAACCAATCACCTCGATTTTGCCGGTATTCGATGGCTGGAAGAGTTTTTGAAAAAGGGGGACCTTGCGGTATTGTTTGTTTCCCATGACCGGGCTTTTCTGCGTTCACTTTCCACCCGTATCCTTGAACTGGACCGGGGGAAGTTAACCAGTTGGACTTGCGGGTATGAAAAATTCCTGGAGCGGAAGGCTGAGTTTTTGGCGGCGGAGGAAAAGAATAATGCGGTGTTTGATAAAAAACTGGCAGAGGAAGAGGTGTGGATCCGAAAGGGAATCCAGGCCCGCCGCACCCGAAATGAGGGCAGGGTACGAGCCCTTTTTAAATTACGAAATGAGAGAAGTGCGAGACGGGAGGTTCAGGGCAAGGTAAACCTCTCGGCGGCGAACCAGGCTCAGGCTTCCGGGCGAAAAGTCATCACTGTGAAGAATTTATCTTATGCCTGGGGAGATCAGGCAATTGTGAAAGATTTTTCCACCACGGTCTGGCGTGGGGATAAGATTGGGGTGGTCGGTCTCAATGGCTCAGGGAAGTCGACACTGCTGCAGCTCTTACTCCAGCAATTAAAACCCGACTCGGGGACGGTGGATCATGGGACCAAGCTGGAGGTTGCTTATTTTGATCAGTTGAAGGCACAGGTGCGGGATGACTTGTCGGTGGCTGAAAATGTAGCCCCCAACGGGGATACCGTGGAAGTGAATGGGCATAAGAAGCATATTATGTCCTACCTGCGTGACTTTTTGTTTTTGCCGGAGACTGCCCGGGCTCCCGCCAAAATGCTTTCAGGTGGAGAGCGGGCCCGTCTTTTGCTGGCGAAATTATTTCTGCAACCAGCTAACCTCTTGATACTGGATGAGCCCACCAATGACTTGGATATTGAGACGATTGAGTTGCTGGAGGAAAGATTGCTTGATTTCCAGGGTACCCTCTTGCTGGTGAGTCATGACCGTGATTTTCTCGATAATGTGGTCACGGCCACACTTGCCCTGGATGGAAAGGGTGGCGTGACAGAATATGCCGGGGGATGTGAAACCTGGCTCAGCCAACTTAGTTCGCCGCAGGCCAAAGCAAAGGCAGTCATAGAAAAAACCAAACCTCAGGAACCGAAAAAGGTTCCAGTCAAAAAACTACTTAACCGGGAAAAGGAAGCACTTGTGACCTTGCCCCAGGAAATAGAGAAAATGGAGGCTGAACGCGACCGGATTACTTTGTCGATGCAGGCGGCAGATTACTACCGGAACTCCCAAAATGATCCCTTGGCGGACCAAAAAAAATTGGAGATGCTGGAAGTTGATATTCTTGCTGCCTATGAAAAATGGGAGGAACTGGAAGCAAGAGCGAAAGCAGAATAAAGAGGGAAAAGCTATCATGGAAAAAGCGTTAACAAAATCAGCCCGGACCCTGATCGAAAAAATGGGCAAACTCAGGTTTTCAGAGCCGACAGTTTTTGTTTACAATCCTTTGGATTATGCCTGGGCCATCCATGAAAAGTACTTAAAGCTTGCTGGGCAGGGAAAAAAGAAGGTGATTTTTCTGGGGATGAACCCGGGCCCATTTGGGATGGCTCAGACGGGCGTGCCTTTTGGAGAGATTCCGGCGGTTCGGGACTGGATGGGGTTAAGTGGGGAGGTGCAAAAGCCAAACCCGGAGCACCCCAAGCGTCCGGTGGAAGGATTGGCTTGTACCAAGAGTGAGGTGAGTGGTCGAAGGTTGTGGGGGTTGTTTTCAGGAAGATTCCCACAGGCCGGGGACTTTTTTAAGGACCACTTTGTGGCCAATTACTGCCCGCTGGTATTTATGGAAGAGAGCGGGAAAAACCGGACGCCCGACAAATTGCCCTCTTTGGAGAAAAAGCCCTTGGAGGAAATTTGTGACCAACACCTCCGTGAGCTTGTGGAGATCTTGGAGCCCGAGTGGTTGATCGGAGTCGGAGGCTTTGCCGAGAAAAGAGCAGAGGAGGCACTGGCTGGAGTGCAGGTGAAAATAGGCAAAGTTCTCCACCCCAGTCCCGCGAGCCCGGCCGCGAACCGGGGGTGGGCGGAGGCCGCGGAAAAACAGTTGAAAGAGCAAGGGATTTGGCAATAGGCGGTGGCAAGCGGGGAGGTTTAATTTCACCTGCTAGGATTCTTCGATTTCTTTTTCTTTATCCTGTGACCGGGTTACATCGGTATGAGTGAAAAGCCCGAGGAATTTCCCCGACTTGGTGGTTAGGAAAACAGTTTTGAGGGGGCTGGTTTCCAGGATATCCTCCACTTCCGCCATTCGTATGTCAGGCCGTACGGTAATCGTCGGAGTGGGGGTGGGCTTTTTATCTGATGATATAAATTCTTCGAGCTCGGCACGCATGACCAAGCCCAGTGCTTTTTCCTGATCGTTTAAAACCGGAAAGAGCCGGTGCTGGCCACGATCGAGAAGCATTTGGACGGATTCCGGGGTCCACTGGCGGACACAGGCCGGGTCAAAATTTGCAAAGGATGAAATTCTCCGGTTTCTCCAGCTTGCCAGGGTGCGCATGCTGATGTTTGTCTCCAGGTGAATGCCCATTTCTTTAAGGGCCTGGCTGTAGAAATTGTCCTGGCAGAGGGACCGGCTGATGGCCTGGCTGATCAACGCGGCCAGCATCAGAGGGGGGACAAGGGCAAAGTCATGGGTCATTTCAAACACAATTAGAATGGAGGTAATGGGGGCACGCACTACCGCTCCAAGGCAGGCACTCATTCCGACAATGGTGAGCAGGCGGGTGGAGTCGGGGTCGAGGCTGAAAACCATTCCGATTCCCTGGCTGCATATGCCTCCGACCATGGCCCCGAGGAAAAGGGTGGGGGCAAAAATGCCGCCACTATTCCCCCAGGCGTAGGCGGAGGAGGTGGCAATCCACTTGGCAAAGAACAAAATAAGCAGAGCGGTCAGGGTAAGGTTGCCGGCCAGGCAATCGGTGAGGTCGGCATAGCCAAGCCCAAGCACCCCGGTGCGTGCGATAAAGTAAAACACCAGGGAGGCTGACAGCCAGTTAATCAGGGCACCCACCAGGGGCCTGAGCCAAAGGGGCAGCTTGGAGTTTTTTCGGATATGAGCCATCCAGCTCAGGGTTGTTTTCTGAAAGCCAACTCCGGCCAAGGCCGCCATTGCTCCGACGGGTATGGCAGCCAGGTATATCCATGCATGGAATTCAGTGATGGTGGGGATAATGAAAACAGCTTCCGAACCCTGAAGGATGAAAAGAGTGATGACCGAGACAAAAGAAGCCAGCAGGATGGGCCCAATCGTTCGGCTGTTGAGATCTTCAATGATTTCCTCGAGCACAAAGGTGACCGCGGCAATTGGGGCATTGAAAGCGGCGGCGAGCCCGGCTGCAGCACCGCAGGCGGTAAGGGTGCGCCTGCGGAAACTCGACAACCCAAACCTTTTGCCGATGACCGAAGCCATACCTCCGGCCAGTTGTACCGTGGGACCCTCCCTTCCAAGGCTGAGACCTCCCCCCACACTCGCAGCGGCGGCGAGGAATTTCACCCATACGGTTCGGAAAGAAATGCTGCCCCGATCCCTGCGGTATGCGACTTTAAGCTGAGGAATTCCACTTCCCGCAGCTTCCGGAGCAAAGGACCCCACCAGGAATCCGTTGAGTAAGCCAACGGCAAGGAAAATAAAAAAACCAACCAGAATGAAATTTTCGGCCGATCCAGTACACAAGGGCTTCCAAATGAGATGATGAATGGCGCTAATGGTATGATGAAAGAGGACCGCACAGACGGCCCCGGCAATGCCAACGAGGATAATGGCTGGTGCTGAACGGGGAAATTTAAGGGACCAGGTACGAAAACTTTTCAATTTGCTTGGTTCCTTGGACATGCTGAGGAAACGCTAGCAATAATTGATCACCGAAACAAGGATGGAGAGAATCAGGATGCAAAATTTGATCTTGCATAGATCATATATATCTAAATATTTCGATATATCTATATTATGGGGTTAACCAATACATCCTTAGGCCAAGATTCACTGGTTGATGCCGCCGAGTGCTTACGGGCACTGGGGCATCCCATGCGTTTGCGGATTCTTCTCATTTTGGAAGATGTCAGGCTAACGGTCGGAGAATTAGCAGATCTCTGTGAAATTAAAAGTCATGTGGCATCTGAGCATTTGAGATTGATGATGCGATGCGGATTTTTAAGCCCAGAGAAAGAGGGGCAGAAAACCTACTATCAAATTTCTGAACCTCATGTTTTTTCAATTCTTGCCTGTATCAAGGGCAAGTTCAACCAAGCCTGAATTTCAAGTTATGAAAAATGTAAATGTACAAGAATGTTATGATCAACGCGGTGGGGACTCGTCAATTCCCTTGGTTGATGTACGAACACCTGCAGAGTTTCGCTCCATTCATGCTAAAGGGGCGATTAATCATCCCATGGAGTCTTTTCAAGCCGAGCAGCTTGAATATGCAAAGGATCAGGAGATTCATGTGATTTGCCAAGCGGGTGGCCGGTCTATGAAAATAAGTAAGACCTTGGAAACGGCTGGTTTTACCAATATCGTGAATGTGGAAGGGGGGTCTTCGGCGTGGCATGCGGCCGGATTACCGGTCGTGGAGGGGAAGAATGTGATGTCCCTGGAAAGGCAGGTGCGGATCGCGGCAGGTTCGCTGGTGGTGATCGGAGCTGCGGTCGGGCAATTTGTACATCCGGGCGGGTTTGGGTTATCCGCGTTTATCGGAGCGGGATTGGTCTTTGCCGGGGTGACGGATACCTGCGGGATGGGAATGATGATCGCCAAGATGCCCTGGAACCGGGCTTAGCAATCCAGTTTACCAGACTTCCACCGGGCCCTTGGGGACACCAATCGCTTTTCTTTGTTTTGCCTGGAAGGCGTCTTCTTCTTCCATAAACGAGGCGACCATGGGTGCCATTTGATAGCGTTCCAATAATTCGCCGGCGTCATCAGTAAATTGTTTTCTCCACTCGAGGTAATCAGATAACACCTTTTCAAAACCTGTGCGGGAGCTGATTTTCACCACCGCGGTGTTAAAGGGTTTGACCGGTCCGAAACGTTTGGAGTACCAGGGGGCGACTTTGCGGAACTGTAAGGATCCACGGTCTTCCCCGAACACTTCGACCATGAGATCATAATGCCTGCGCATGACCCGAATTCTTTCTTGAAAGCTGGGTTCTGGGGGCAGGATGCCCGATTCGAGGTATTGCTGGGTGTGGAGGAAAATCCAGGGGTTGTAAAAGGCACCCCGTCCGGCGGATATGCCATGGCATCCGGTCTTTTCAATCATGTGCCGGGCTGCTTCGGGGGTGGTGACATCGCCATTGCCAATGACCGGAATTTCTCTGACGGCTTCGACCACCTTGCGAATACCTTTCAGGTTGACCACTCCTTCAAATCCCTGGGCCCGGGTACGGCCGTGTACAAAAATGGCGGCGACACCGGCATCCTCGAGGGCACGGGCGAGATCGGGGGCGGTTAAATTTTTATCGTCCCATCCCAGTCGCATCTTTGCGGTAATCGGGACATTGACGGCCTCGACCATGGCACGGATCAGTTCCTGGGTCTTGGGCAGTTCATTCATCATACTGGCACCACCTCCGGTCTTGGTGACCTTGGGGACGGGGCAGCCCATGTTGACATCGATGGAATCAACCCCGTGCTCCTGTAAAAGGATCGAGGCGTCACGCATCTCCTCTTTGACCCCGCCAAATAATTGGACGGAGAGGGGGCTGTCCTGTTCATTGGTCTCGATTAATTTGAGGGCCTTGGGGTTTTGTTCGATCAGGGAGCGGGCATTGACCAAATCCGTGGTGCACAGGTCGACCCCGCCAATTTCCCGTATGACCAGACGAAAGGGCAGGTTGGTGTAGCCAGCCAGGGGTGACAGGAAAAGATTGGATTTGAGCTGCAGGTTACCCAAAGAAAACATGTCTTTAGGATGAACGAGTTCCAAAATTTTACAATCCCGCAAGAACGAATTTCCCGAGATTTGGGACAAAAGGTTTGAAAAGTGTCAAGGCAGGGATCAGGCAATGGAGCAAGTTTGGCTGGTATCAGTCAGATGGGGTCAACCTATTCCAGAAGTGGTCAAGGCGGCTTTGGTTGCCTTTATTCTTTCTCTCGCAATTTTCGGTCGGTTACAAAGGTTCCAAATGGGATAAGCGTGGCGATGAAAAGGTAGATGCCGAAACCCAATTTCCAGGTAAATTTTTTCATGCATACAGCCAGGAGTAAGCAATAGGCAATAAACAGTAAGCCATGAGCCATACCCACTATTTTCACCGCCTCAGGGAAACCAAATGAGTATTTTAAGGGCATGGCGACTCCAAGTAGGACCAAGTAGGAGATGCCCTCAATGTTTCCAAGAATGCGAAGGTTTTTGATCATAGGACACGAATGATCTAAAATTATAAGCCGTAATCAAGAGGTTTCTACTTATGAAGAAAGGATTTATTTAGTCCTTAGCAATGGGGTCTGGCAGCAAAGTGCGCTTTCGTCTTTTACTTACCAATTTAAGTTGAAGTACAAAGGCAAGGGCGATGGATATGGATAAACCAAACCAAGTAGCATCTTGAATGGAAGATTTGATATCTTCAGATAAAAGCAGAAATGATGGGTTTCCTCCTGTAAGGTGAAGCGGTAAGAATGAGAAGGGGCACAGGGCCTGAAGCTTAAGGATGAGGGCCACATGTTCATCGTACCACCCCACAGCAATCACGAGGCTGGCCAAGAGAGGGGTAAACCATAAAAGCCCGATGAATCCCCAGAAACCGAGGTTAAACCATAATTCCCGGGCAGCCTGTAAGTACAGAGCCATCGAAACCAGGAATAAACCGGGAATGACCACCGTATCCAAGGGACTCAGGGGATCATTCCAGAGGGCTGAATTTTCAATCAATGTGGCAAAGATGAAATGTGTTGAAATGGTAAGGGCGGATAGAGCAAGAGCCAGCCAATACCCGCTGCGTTCATCGGCCCCCATGGGAACTTGGGAAAGCGAGAGTCTCGCCGATCGCTGAACCCCTTTCCAAAAAAGATGCTGATTAGGACAACAAATATTTAAAAGCACCAGGGTGACCAAAATCGAGAGTCCGTAGAAGATGGCCTGAACAACAACCAGGGCAAGATATGGATCCGGTTTACCCAGTTTATTCATTGAAAATGATTGCCCAAGCAAGCCGACGGCCTTGCCTTCTGTGAAAAACATCCAAAGGCAACCAAGAAGAAGGAGTTGGAAAATACAGTAAAGAATGAGGGCAGAAGGTTTGGAGAATGCAGGCAACGCATGGTTTCTCCATTTACGGTAAGCGGTGATGCAAAGGGTGAGAATAAGGAGGCCTTGCATGAAAAACGTAAAAGCGGAGGGGGATATGGATGTGGTGAAGAAAGGAATATCCTGCCAAAATTCGAAAGCCTTGGCCTCAAACCGGCCAAGCTTATTTTCTCCAACATACAAAAGGTTGGGTAAGACTTTACCAAAGTAAGTGGGCAAAATGGTGAGAAAAGAGAGGAAGGATATTCCCGCTTGCCCTAAGCCGGGTAAAACTACATAGAGGCCGAGGACCGCTATACGTGAGACCCAGGAAGCGGCCCGTGGGCGAGGCACAACTAAGCCGATTACATGAGCGGTTACATGGTAGAGAATGACCGAGGAAAAGAATACAGTGTAGAGCTGCAAAATATTAAGCCATGGCAGTTGTCCTATCACAATGCAGTGAAGCAGGAAGGGCAGGGTCAGAAGAAACATGAAATATTCTCGGGCTGGTAAGCCGAAGAGATAGCCCGTTACTTTGGAAAAGGGGTGCATGGGGGTCATTCGCTGGTAATCGAGCAGCCCCAGTTCTTTTTCTTCGGCCGTAACCGATGCCACCCGGCCCGTTCCCAGAAACATGAGCAGGAAACCCTGGAAGCCAAGAAGGTAGGTGAAGGCATTTCGGGCACCATTGATCGGGTTTTCCTCGATTACCTGGTAAGTCTTAGTGACATAGTCGAAGTTCTTTTTTTCCTGCATGCCATCGAAGTAGGCAGACAGGTAAACTGTGGCGGCAATGATCAGGGAAAAAAGCGCAGATGCCAGCAGATGCTTAGGGCGTAATCTTTCCCGCATGCCCTTGATGATGATCGGGTTCATCTTGCTTTTTCCTCCTTCATCCGGCCAGCTTCCACATCGAGAAATAAATCTTCCACTTTGGATTGTTTTCGGTGAAAACTGGAAACAGGGAAACCCTCATGGATTAGGGATTCTAAGATGGAGGCAGCATCCTCCGCGTCGCCGGTATGGGAGAGGCTGAAGCGGGTACCGACCTGGTCAAGGCGAGAAATTTTTGATAGGGAGGGAAACTTGGCAAGGCACTCTTCAAGCTTTTTGTCCGGGGACAGGATTTCAATTTGAATTAACTTTTCGGCTGAAGAGATAAGGGACATGTCTTGGAGATTGCCACTCACCACCATCTTGCCTGCTCTCATGATACCAATAGCGTCACAGAGATCCTCAAGTTCGGATAGAACATGGGAGGATACCAAAATGGTTTTACCGGAAGATGCCAATTTCCGGAGCAGGTTTCTCAGGTCAATCCGGGCTTTGGGGTCCAGGTTGGCGGCCGGTTCATCCAACAGTAAGACCGAAGGCTCATGCACCAACGTTTTGGCCAGCAGGGCCCGCTGTTTCATTCCGCGGGACAGGGTTTTACACTTCACTTTGGCCTTATCGGTTAAGTCAGTCAAAGCCAGGCATTCTTCTACTTTATTCTTTCTTGCCTCTGTGGATAGCCC
>CBFIFQ010000068.1:0-11297 GCA_965661905.1 Opitutales bacterium | reverse complement strand
ATTCTTAAACTTACTTCAAATTTTTATTCTCACTCTTCACTCTTCTTAATTCACTCATCAACAAATCTCGCCTTCGCCAAGTGCTTGGCACCTGCTTTCGGATAGTCCTCCAGTAAATCAATCGCAGTATTGACCATTTGTTTGACCGGTACTTCGATGGTGGAAATGGGATGCTGGAAATAAGGAAGGGCATCCACTTTGTCGAACCCGACAATTTGTAAATTCTTCAATCCTTTCTTTCCATGCTCGGAAAGGACACGGGCACAGCCCTGAGCAATCATATCCGATGCGGTGATTAGAAAATCAAACTTTTGATCCTTACTAAATTTCTGGGATAGATCTTTGCCCAATTGTTCGCCGATCTTGTATGGGTTTTGGTCAAAATTATCGAACTGTGGATTCGGATATGTCTCCACCGTATTGCACTGGTCGAGCAGTTTGCGGATCTTTGGATCCGGGTGGATCATGTCCAATATCTTTTGGTCGATCAGTACCCGTGTTTTCTTTCCCTCGCAGATGGATTGGAACAATTTCAAATACACCGAGGAGCGGGAAAACCCGACCAGTTGATTCCCCGCACCAATCAATTGATTTCCCAATTCCTTGGGCAAAATCCCAAAGGGGTAATTATAAAGCACGGTGGGCACGGCCTGGAGCAGGCGGAGGGTGGATCGGTCGCCCACCTCCACCAAAGTTTCAAAGACCCTTTTGGTCACTAATTTCTGCATGGGTTCTCATACCCTTTAAGAAATTGTAAAAAGATCGCTATCTCACACACGGGTTACCGGTGAAGCAAAAATCAGAGAATAGCAAGCAGTCGTTGAAGTAAGGAGGCGGCGGTAAAAGGAGATGTTAAATCACCCTTTACCGGAGAGAGTTCCACCATATCCATACCCATGCAAGTTCGCCCATTAAGAGCAGACTGAACCAAGTCAATGGATTGGTAATAACTTAATCCACCAGGCACTGGCGTTCCCACTGCAGGCATAACCGAAGGGTCCAACCCATCTAAATCAAAAGTCACATAGACAAACTCCGGGAAGTCTGCAGGTAATTCAATTGCTGAAATATTACCACGCACTAATTCCTCCCCGCCTTGGTAAAAAACTTCATATCTCTGGCACATTTCTCTTTCCTCCTGACAAATCGCCCTGACCCCAAGAGATGCAAGGGAGTGCCCTTCCTGGACTAATAAGTTCATCACACTGGCATGCGAATGTTTTTTACCTTCATAACTGTGCCTAAGATCGGCATGGGCATCAATTTGAATAACCCCCACCTTTTGACTCAGGGCTTGTGAAACACCACGAACTGCCGCCCATGTAAGAGAGTGCTCGCCCCCAAGGGTTACCGGGAATTGTTTTTTCTTCACAATTTGAAAAACCCTCTGTTGAAGCTCATCGAGACAAAGCTCATGCTTAACCGAACAATCGATCTTTTTTTGGGTAAAAATGCCGTGTTCGCATATTACAGATCTCTCAAGCTCATGGCTGGCCTCCAAAATTGCTTCAGGTCCCTGGGCAGTTCCGCCACCATAGCTTACTGTTTTCTCCATGGGGCACGGAATAACCTGAAATTTAGAGCTGTCTGCCTGGTTTTCATTCTCTCTGAGTTCCGACCCTAAAAATTGAAGGCTTGTTGATTTATTCATGACAACCGGCTGACAAATTCGTCGTAACTAAATTCACGGATTATAGATATCTCATCGTTTTCTGAGTTCCACAGAGCAATGGATGGAAGCCTGACACCATTGAATGTATTGGTTTTGACCATGGTATAATGAGCTTGGTCAAGGAAAGCCAGCCTGCCACCAACTTGTAAGGGCTCCTCAAAGCGGTATTGCCCAAAACTATCTGCATTCAAACAGCTCGCCCCTCCGAGAAAATAGCTGTACTCCCCATGTGTGTCCTCCTGCAGCAAGGCAGGGCGGTATGGGGCTTCAATAACATCCGGGGTGTGACATGTGGGACTTAAGTCGAGTAAAGCATGAGTCTGCTCCGCGTTCATGATATCCAAAATCTCTCCCACCAGAATCCCTGCATCAAAAGCCACCGCCTCCCCAGGTTCGAGAAAGACCTGGCAGTCATACTTAACAGAAATCTCATCTATCAAGGCAATTAAGCCATCCCGGTCATAATCCTCACGCGTGCAATGATGACCTCCTCCTAGGTTTATCCATTTAAACCCTTCAAGTGCAGTGCCTAAGTTCTCCTCAATCTTTCTCCATGTCTGTAATAACGGACTAAAATTTTGCTCACAAAGAGTATGAAAATGAAGCCCTTCAAAGCAGCCAATATCATTCCCTGACATTTGGCTAAGAGGCCAACCCAGCCTTGAGTTTGAGGCACACGGGTCATATTTAGGGTCAAGGCCAAGGGAGAGCTCCGGGTTAATCCGTAATCCTATTGATACACCCCGTTCTCTTGCCTGCTCAATTCCATAGGCACCAGGATGATTAAAGATTAAATGATCCGAAAGTTCGCAGATTTCTTCAAATTCAGAGGGGCAATAAGCAGGAGAAAAGCTGGAAAGAATCTTTCCTTTTTCGAGATCTGCAAATTGTTTATCGCGGGCCAACTTCGCTTCCCATAGCCCGGATGCACAACAACCATCCAGGTATTCATCTACCAGGTTTGAAAGAGACCACATAGAAAAGGCTTTGAGTGCGAGTAATACTTTAGAGCCCGAACGCGTTCCAATATCCCTCAAAATCTCAAGGTTTGTACGAATCTTGCACTCATCTACCACATAGCAAGGAGAAGGTACCCGAGATAAATCAAATCTCGCAAACGCACCTGGTCCTGAAGATTGAGTGGGGAGCATTAGAAATTTAATGGAGAGTCCAGTTCGCGGATTTCCCAGGGCAGTCCGTGCTCAGTCAACATCTCCATAAAAGGGTCCGGGTCAAGTTGCTCCATATTAAAAACGCCACTTCCCTGCCACACTCCCTGAAGCATCAGGGCGGAGCCGATCATTGCAGGAACCCCAGTGGTGTAACTGACTGCCTGACTGCCGACCTCATGGTAACATTCCTCATGGTCACAGACATTAAACAGGTACTTTGTTTTTGGGAAGCCACCTTGGGTTCCCGTGGCAATATTACCAATGCATGTCTTTCCTTTGGTACGCTCGCCCAACCCACCCGGGTCGGGCAGCACTGCTTTCAGGAATTGAAGAGGAATAATTTCCTGTTCCTTGTACACAATAGGTTGGATGGAGGTAAGGCCCACATTCTGAAGGACTTCAAGGTGGGTGAGGTATGAATCTCCAAAAGTCATCCAAAACCTGGCTCTTTTTATTTGGGGGTAATGCTTCACCAGTGATTCCAGTTCCTCGTGATACATAAGATACATATTCCGATTACCTACCTCCGGGAAGTTGAATGATTGCTTGTGGGAAAGAGCCGGAGTTTCTACCCAGGCGGAGTTTTCCCAATGACGGGCAGGTGCCGTGATTTCCCGAATATTAATTTCTGGATTAAAGTTTGTAGCGAATGGGTGCCCATGGTCTCCGCCATTACAGTCAAGAATATCAAGGGTATCAATTTGATCAAAGTGGTGTTTATGTAGCCAGGATGTAAATACATTGGTCACGCCTGGATCAAAGCCAGAGCCAAGTAAGGCCATGAGCCCAGCTTTTTGAAACCTCTCCTGGTACTCCCATTGCCACCGGTATTCAAATTTTGCGGTATCTTTTGGCTCGTAATTTGCGGTATCCAGGTAAGACACCCCGGATGCCAGGCATGCCTCCATCAAGGCAAGATCTTGGTATGGCAAGGCGAGGTTGACCAGGAGATCTGGCTTCAATCGTTCCAACAGGCGAATGGTTTGCTCCACCTCATCCGCATCGAGTTCAGCGGTCTCAATCTTTACACGGGTTCGCTTCTCCACTGATCTCGCTATTTTCAAGCAAGAAGATTCCCTTCGGCTCGCTAAGGTGATTGAGCTGAAAATATGCGGTAGTTGTGCCATCTTATGCACGGCAACAGATCCGACCCCTCCAGCCCCAACAACAAGTACTTTTGACATCCTAGATTCCTTTCTCAGTCTGATTCATAATAAGTGTAACCCCGTAAACTTTCGCGGTAGGTGGAAACCAGTTCCTTTAACTCGTCCAGGGTTGCCCCATGGTCCTGTACCGCTTCCTCGGCTCGCGCCTTAAACCTTTCAAGCAAACGCTTGGGCTCATACTCCAC
Source organism: Opitutales bacterium (assembly GCA_965661905.1). Lineage (GTDB taxonomy): Bacteria > Verrucomicrobiota > Verrucomicrobiia > Opitutales > Seribacteraceae > Seribacter. Next base: position 7,102 of record CBFIFQ010000068.1, on the reverse strand, counting down.
ATAGCTTAAAACCTCGGAAACAGTATCCCCTTCCACTTCATCCAATAATTCGAATTCCCCTTCATCTTTTAACCGGATGGTGACCACATTGGTATCTCCAAAGAGATTATGCAAATCCCCAAGTGTTTCCTGATAAGCCCCCACAAAAAATGCACCCAGGTAATAGTCCTCCCCTTCATTGAGGCTGTGAAGCGGTAAGCAGGTTGAAATACCATCTGCCACCACAAACTGATCGATACGGCCGTCACTATCACAGGTTACATCGCATAGGACAGCATTGCGGTCGGGCTTTTCATGCAAGCGGGTCAAAGGAATGATGGGATGTAGTTGATCGATTGCCCACACATCTGGAAGGCTTTGAAAAAGGGAGAAATTACAGTGATAAATATCCGCCATTCCCTGAACACGAAGATTGAGCTCCTCACTCCATTCTTTTTCCTTAAGTGTATCCATCATGCTTCGAATTTTACCAAGTGCACATTGATGAGCCTTCTCTGCACGGGCCAATACAGGCAGGGAAAGCCTGCCCCTTCGAAATAAGGCCCGCAATTCATCACGGTAATAAGTGGCATCATTCAATGACTCCAGTAGGCTATCCTGACTCAGTTGGTCTAAAACCTCAATCAATGAGCGAAGAAGAGGGTGGTCATCCTCGTGCAACAATACGGGGCTTTGACTTTCATAGCTTGTGCTTTCTAGAACGCTGAAGATTAGCATGGAGGATTGGGCCACACAGGCCCGACCGCTTTCCGTAACAATGCATGGGTGATTAACCCCTGCATCATTCATCTCAAAGCATACAGTCTCCACCAGGCTGTAACAATATTCCTCAAGGGAATAATTAATGGAATTGGTACTGGAAGATTTTTCACCTGTATAATCCACTCCCATACCTCCCCCTAAGTCTAAAAACTTGAGGTTGGCCCCCAGCTTGCCAATTTCAATAAATAAGCGACTGGCCTCCTGGGTAAACTTACGAATTTCAACCATATTGGGCACTTGGCTGCCAAGGTGAGAATGCTGCAAAACTAAACAATCAAGGAAGTTTTCTTTTCGCAGGGTTTCAACAACCTCAACCACTTGGGCTATCGATAAACCAAAAGATGAACGGTCCCCACTGGTTGCAGCCCAGTTGCCACTCACCATATTAGCGAGCTTAACCCGTACGCCCAGAGTAGGCCGAATACCAAGTTCTTTTGACAGGCGAATGATCAGCTTTAACTCACGGACACTTTCCATCACAATTATGGTTCGCATTCCCAGCCTCGTGGAAAGAAGGGCCAAACTGATAAATTCAGAATCCTTAAAGCCGTTGCAAATGATTAAAGCTTGGGAGTGAATATTCTGAGACAACGCGATGAGCAATTCTGCCTTGGAACCAACCTCTAAACCAAAATAGAAAGGGTTTCCATATTCTGAAACCCTTTCAACCACATGGGCTTGCTGGTTAACTTTGATCGGGAAAACGCCTCTATATTCTCCCTTATAGCCAACCTCTTTAATTGCATTTCTAAACCCTTCATTGATTGCACGGATTCTATGTTCCAGGAAGTTAGAAACCCTGACAAGAACGGGGGATTGAATACCACGCCGCTCAAGCTTTCTTATCATCTCGGCCAGATCAACCGGCTGAGCACCAGGATTTAAAGGATCATTAAGGCATACATTGCCGTTGGGTAAAACACCAACCAGGTCATCTCCCCAACGAGAGATTCCATAAGGGTCATTATTCATGTAATATAAGTAAAGTTAAGCTCCTAAAAAGATAAAATTGCCCACACACTTAGAAGGTTACAGCTTTGGCGCAGTCAAAACGATATGGAAGACTGGTTTGCCAAATCAATAACGGAATAGGGATAAATCATGTTTACAAATTTATTTTTTAGAAAGCAAAACCAATCAACCAACTAAAATCATCAGATTGAACCCGCTCAAACATACCGGATGAGAAGGAAAAACTTCAAGTTCACGGCTTAACAGAAATCAGTCCTTACCTTTTGCGGTATTTATAAAGAAGTTCCTTTGGCAAGTGACAAGCTTCACCAGGAAACCTAAGCAGGCGGTCCTGATGTTCAATGCTGCTACGAATGTAGTTGCTCAAAGGAAGAATTTCAAAAGCAATACGGGAAGAGTCTTGGCAAGACTCAATAAATTTTTGTGCTTCGGATAAATGATTTGGGTTATTACTGTATATTCCAGTGCGGTATTTTTCTCCCCTATCAGGTCCCTGCTGATTCACGCTGTATGGGTCGATAATTTCAAAGAGGTATTTGACCAGTTGACTTACCGATACCTTTTCTGGGTCGAAAACTGTTTGAACACATTCGACATAGCCATCATATTCTCCATCAAGTCTTTGAGTGCTTCCATTTGCCCTACCCGCTTCAGTTTCCATGACCCCGGGTAAATATCGAATAAATTCCTGGACAGCCCAAAGGCATCCTCCGGCTAGGTAAATCTTTTCAAATGGTTTCATGGAAGTTATTTATATTCTCATAACACAAGTCAAACATTACCCAATTGTTAATTATTTTCAATTCTTTGCTTAACAGTTGAAAGAAGAAAACAAACATGATTAAAGGGAAAGATGTTAATTAGATTTAAAAAAACAGCTTACATTCTACTCGTAATCAGTAATGTAATCTTGGCAAAGGCAGAGCAAACCCCGAGCTATCTTCCTGGCTTTAGCCTTACAGAGCAAAAAACAGCAAATAAACGCCCTGTTACTACTTTTGAAACGCCAATTTCAAATTTAGACTTTGATCCTCGTGTAGACATGCAGTCTAGAAATATGGCCGAAGCACAGGGAGATATTAGCATTCGAGGAGGAACTTTTGAGAATACTGGTATTCAGGTCGGTGGTGCGGTTCTTCATGATGCTCAAAGTGGGCATTACTATACTGAATTACCGATCGCTCCGGAAATGCTTGGAGAACCTAGCATTTTCACTGGTGTAGAGAATGCACTGAATGGCTTCAACAGTGGGGTGGGAACTGTTTCTTATACATGGAGTGAAATGATTGATGGAGGAAGTATTACATTAGGTGGGGGCGAGAATGACTTAAACTTCCAAAGGCTTCACCACGCTATCACTCGTTCTTATGAACCCAACGATTTACAATGGGGAGTGGAGTTCGAAAGCTCCCGGTCCGAAAGCGACGGAACCATAGATTTCGGTGATCATGACTTTCATCGTACTACCGGAAGATTTCAACTTTTAGGTCAAAATTCTCAAACAGATTTATTTGCTGGTTACCATCACAAGGTATTCAGTTGGCCAAAACTATACACTGCTCCATTTGGGACTTATGAAACCGAGAACATAAAGGCCCGTTTATTTATTCTCAATCACAAGCTCAAATATAGCAGTGAAAGCTTCATAGAAAGTAATCTTTACAGCAGGAGAATTAGCGACAGATACATTTATCATGCGAGCCCAGCAGATCTTTATTTGAGTGAGTCAAAAGTTTACTCACTCGGATTAGCTGGCTTTCACCAAATTGATGAAAATTTAGGGTTTGGCTATAAATCCCAAGGCACAAAAGATAAGATGGATTCCACATCGTTAAGATTTGGAAAATTCTCGGAGAGGGAATACTACAAAGCTACGATTCTTCCACAATACCGTATTGACTTAAATTCCAACAAGTCGGTAACTTTTAAACTTGGAGCCTCAATCGATTATTCTAACCGAAACGGGTCGAAATTCTCTCCTGTCGGTGAGATTGGATTTTTACGATCTGATAATTCGATCGATTCAGAATTCTGGTACATCTCATTTGCACAAAGTACCCAACTTGCGAGCTATTCGGCAATTGCAAGTGATCCTTCGGGCTTTCTCTTCGGTGGAAACCAAGACTTAGGGCGTGAAATTTCGAAAAATCTCGAAACAGGACTTAAGATTAAGAGAGACAAATGGAAAATAGACTCATCCGTTTTTTACCGTTGGGATGATGACCTAACAGATTGGACTTTTGAGGCAGATAACAGAAACCGAAAAGCCAACCCTGTAGATGTTGAAACTTTTGGTTTTGAGCTATTTGCATCACGAAAGCTTGATTCTCTCGATGCGCTTGCGAGTTACACATATCTTTCCAAGGATGAAAAGTATGGTTCCTCGAATATAAAAGGAAGCTTCTATGCCCTAAATTTCCCAAAGCATAGAGCAACTTTGGGGGTCATATGGAACCCAACCGATGTGCTTCAAATAAGACTTGATAACGAATGGAGGGAGCAATACGAAAACAGCATAAGATCTGGCCCAGATCATACGGTATACACCCACCTCGCCGCCAGTTATTATCCTAAACAAATTGACGAACTTGAAATATTCATGGCCTACGACAAACCATGGGATGAAGACTTTCAGGATGTACCCGGCACCCCAGGTCGCGGTGATCAGTTTTCATTGGGAGCAACCTACAGTTGGTAAAACCTTGCCCTTAATTAGCTTGTAGAGGCTAGTAATGATCTACCTAGGAATGGTTTCCCTGTTATGGGCCTTTTCTTTTGGGCTGATTGGCAGTGCTCTTTCCGGAGTAGATTCCTTTTTCGTCGCCACGGTTCGGTTGGGGTGTGCCACCCTACTCTTCCTGCCCTTTTTACGGGCCAAGGAAATTGTGCGGATCGACCGCCTTCGGCTGGTTTTCATCGGGGCCATTCAGTTCGGGGTCATGTATGCCTGCTACATGCGGGCCTTTCAATACCTGCCATCCCACTTGGTAGCGATCTTCTCCATCCTCACCCCAGTCTATGTGGTCATCCTGCACGACCTTCGCCAACGGACTTTTTCCTCCCGCTACCTGATTGCAGCCCTGCTTTCCGTGCTCGGTGCGGCAACTATTAAGGCAAAGACCATTCCCACGGGAGATTTTTGGGTTGGGTTTGGGCTGATGCAGGCCGCCGGAATCGCCTTTGCCTATGGGCAGGTCGCCTACAGGGACTGGAAGCGAAACAATCCGCAAACCAACGACTGCTCCGTATTCTCCCTCCTTGCCATGGGGGGAACGGCATCTGCGGGAATTGCGGGTACACTTCTCTCTGACTGGAGTACTTTGGAAGTAGAGCCAGACCAATGGAAAGCTATCCTCTACCTTGGTTTTGTGGCTTCCGGAATTGGTTTTTTTCTATGGAACAAGGGAGCGAGCAAGAGTAACCCAGGCACCCTCGCAGCTTTCAACAACGCTGTGATTCCATTGGCAGTCTTGTGCTCATTATTTGTATTTAAAGAAAGTGAGACTTTCTCTACGCAAGACAGTTACAGGCTTTGGGCCGGTGGTTTATTTCTGGCAACTGGAATTGTAGTAGCAAAAAAACAACCTTTAAAGACCCTGAAATAAATTAAAAGGGTCCATTATAAAAGACAGGTAACTCTACTGTGTTCTTTCAGAAATAACAATTGCGATTCGCTGACCGCCAACCTTCATCATTACAGTTACGGGGAAAGCTCCATCAGGAACAGCACTGGAAGTAAACTTTGCGGTTTTTTCATCGAAGTTTAACCAATTAGGAAGAGGCTCACCTGATTGTAAGGTTACATCTACAGTTGTGGGTTGCTGTGCCACCATTTGAGAAACTTCGTCTGGTAGGCCAAAAGAAAATCCGGTACCTGAAACACTTGAGTCTGCGGGGACACTCACCGCTACTAAGCCAACGGTTGAGGTGTCAGGACGATCTAATAAATCAACGGATAAGCCATTTGAATTACCGGCTGAACCGCTGGCTGAATCCCCACCTGAACCACCACCGCTTTTACCACCACCAGAAGAACCTCCGGAACCACCTGAAGGGGCTGGAGCGGAGCTAGCCGAAGAACCAGAATCAGCACTAGGAGCAGGGGCACTGGACCCGCCACTACTCGAACTAGGTGCGGGCGCACTTGAGCCACCTCCACTTGCACTAGGAGCTGGAGCACTGGCCCCGCCACCACTTGTACTAGGTGCTGGAGCACTTGATCCGCCTCCACTTGCACTAGGTGCTGGAGCGGGGGCTGGAGCTGGAGCAGGAGCAGGAGCAGGAGCAGGAGCTGGAGCTGGAGCAGGTGCAGGAGCTGGAGCAGGTGCAGGAGCAGGGGCAGGGGCAGGTATAGGTGCTGGAGCTGGAGCGATAGGTGTAGGTGGTGGAGCTATCGGGGCGGGGGCAGCAATAGGTGAGGCAGCTGGTAAAGAACTGGGTAGGATCGCACTTGGTGAAGCCGTTGGTAAAACTGGTGCAGGAGCCGGTCCACCAGCCATCATGGTGGTTAGTTTCATGCTACCAATCCCTGAAACACCAGAATTCTCGATAACCAAAGCATTATTTCTGATTGAATCTAAACCAGCAAGTGCAGTGCTTTCCTCAAAGGGGGCAGGCTCGACCAACATCGTACCGGGTATGTAAGTTATGTCATAATTACCCGGGGTAAAAGTTTGCCCCATTGCAAAGCTGGGCACAATTGGGTAGGTGCCAATCATGGAATCCCTGAGCGAGCCGTCACTAAACAAAAGTACCTCGTCTATTTCTTCACCACGAATAAGACCGCTGCTGGTAAAAGCAGAAGACTCAAGCTCAGGTAGTTGGCCATAGGTTTTGGTTTCATCATCTGCTGTAACCACAAGCCTTGCTGGTAAAATAGAGGCTGGAGTATTCGATGCATCTAGGTTTGGCAGTTTATAATTTGAAGCCAAAACTGTACTATCAATAGTTGAATCAAGAAGTGTGATAGTTTGTATATAATTTTCAAAAAACTCTACATTTTGGTTGAAAGCTTTGGCATTTGAGTAAGCAAGCGATTCATCTAAAACTCCTGTCTTTATCGTTACATCACTTCCGGTCAGCCGATCCGTACCATCATAAATACGGCTTGCAGAAAGACTTACAGCTTTTGCCTTAATCATAACTGGAGCACCTGTCTCGTCCAGGCTGGGTAAATTGTAATTACTGGCCAGTCCACCGGATCCATCACTGGCATCGGTTAAGGTAATCGCATTGATATATTTGTTTGCTACGGCCACATCTTTGGAACTTGAGGTGGAACCTGTGTGGGTTAAAGTTTCACTGCCTACCCCGGTGGTGATGGTCACATCACTTTCAAGAAGATCCACCGTGCCATCATAAATCCGTT